>CAYRBQ010000374.1:0-4572 GCA_964422305.1 uncultured Reyranella sp.
GGGCGTAGGTCCGCCGGCCGGCGAGCTGGTAGGCGATGGTGGTGAGCAGCCGGTGGCGCGAGTGCACGGCCATGCTGCCGGTGTTCAGGAGCGCAAAGCAGCCGGTGCCGTAGGTCGCCTTCACCATGCCTGGCTTGATGCAGGCCTGGCCCACGGTGGCGGCCTGCTGGTCGCCCGCCATGCCGAGGACCGGCACGGGCGCGCCCAGGATGTCGGTGCCGGCGACGCCCAGCTCGCCGGAACAATCGACGACCTCCGGAAGCAGCGACAGCGGCACGTTCAGGATCTTCGCCAGCTCGGGATCCCAGGCGCCCTTGCGGATGTCGAGTAGCAGCGAACGGCTGGCGTTGGTGGCGTCGCTCGCGTGCACCTTGCCGCCGGTCAGACGCCACAGCAGGAAGCACTCGATCGTGCCGGCCGCGAGCGCGCCCTTCTCGGCCGCCGCCCGCGCGCCCGCGACGTGGTCGAGGATCCACGCGATCTTGGTGCCGGAGAAATAGGGATCGAGCAGCAGGCCGGTGCGGTCGGAGAACAGCTTCTCGTGGCCGTCCTTCTTCAGCGTCGCGCAGCGCTCGGCGGTGCGACGATCCTGCCAGACGATGGCATTGTGGATGGGCTTGCCGGTGGCGCGGTCCCAGACGACCGTCGTCTCGCGCTGGTTGGTGATGCCGATGCCGGCCAACACCTTCGCGTCGAGCTTGGCCTTGGCGAGCGCGCCGCGGCAGACCTCGACCGTAGCCGCCCAGATCTCCTCTGGATCGTGCTCGACCCAGCCGGGCTTCGGGAAGATCTGCGGCAGCTCCTTCTGCGCCGAGGCGACCGGCCGGCCCGAGGAGTCGAAGACGATGGCGCGCGTGCTGGTCGTGCCCTGGTCGATGGCGAGGACGTGCTTGGCGGCCATCGCGGATCGGTGGGTCAGTGGGCCCGGTCGATGGCGAAGTCGACCGCCTCGAGCATCGCGGCCTTGAGCGGCGTGTCGGGGAACAGGCCGAGCGCATCGCGCGCCATGGCGCCGTAGTGGCGCGCGCGCTCCAAGGTGTCGGACAGTGCACCGTGGCGTTCGATCAGGCTCTGGGCCTGCTCGAGATCGCCCTCGCGCTGGTCGAGCCTCTCGATGGTGCGCTTCCAGAACTCGCGGTCGACGGCGCCGCCGCGCAGGAAGGCCAGGATCACCGGGAGCGTGATCTTGCCCTCGCGGAAATCGTCGCCGACGGTCTTGCCGAGCTTGGCCTCGCGGCCCGAATAGTCGAGCGCATCGTCGACGAGCTGGAAGGCGATGCCGAGGTTCATGCCGAAGCTCTCGAGCGCCACCCGCTCCGCACCGTTACGGCCGGCGACCATGGCGCCGACCTCGGCCGCCGCGGCGAACAGCTTGGCGGTCTTGGCCTTGATGACCTCGAGATAGGTCGCCTCGGGTGTGCTGGTGTCGCGCTGACTGACGAGCTGCAGCACCTCGCCCTCGGCGATCGTCGAGGAGGCGCGCGAGAGGACGCCCAGGATGTCGAGCGAACCGACATCGACCATCAGCTCGAAGGAGCGCGTGAACAGGAAATCACCCACCAGCACCGAGGCCTTGTCGCCCCACACGGTATTGGCCGACGGCTTTCCGCGGCGCAGCGCGCTCACGTCGACCACGTCGTCGTGCAGTAGAGTGGCCGAATGGATGAACTCGACACAGGTCGCGAGCTTGATGTGGCGGTCGCCGCTCTCGTTGTAGCCGCAGAGCCGCGCCGCCGCGACCGTGAGCAGCGGTCGCATGCGCTTGCCGCCGGCGCCGACCAGATGGTTCGCGAGTTCCGGGATCAGGGCGACCGGCGAACGCATGCGCGCGAGGATCTCGCGATCGATCTGCGCCATGTCATCGGCACAGAGCGCCAGCAGCGGTTCGAGGCTCGGCGCCTTGCGCTTGCCCTCGAGGGAGACGATGGTTGCCATGACGCGAGGGTAATCCGCGATGAAGCCTGGTTGTTGCGACACGTTGTCGTGACATGATCCCTAGCATGGAAAGCGCCCCGACCGAAGACGCCTTGCTGGGCGGCCGCGTGCGGTTGTTGCAGCCGGCTCGCGGCTACCGGGTGGCGGTCGATGCCGTGCTCCTGGCCGCCGTGGTCGAGGCACGGGCGGGCGAACGTATGCTCGATCTTGGTGCCGGCGTCGGATCGGTGGGTCTCTGCCTCGCGGCCCGCGTTCCCGGCTGCACTGTGGTCGGCATCGAATTGCAGCCGGAGCTGGCCGCTCTGGCACGCCGCAATGCGGCGCTGAATGGGGTCGGGGACCGTGTGCAGATTGTCGTTCATGACATCGCGGCGGCATTGCCCGACCTCGGCCTCTTCGATCATGTGGCAACCAACCCGCCTTATCTCGCCGCCGCCGTAGCCGACTTGTCGCCAAACCGCAGCAAGGCGCTGGCGACCGTCGAATCGAGCGCAGATCTCGCGCGCTGGCTCGAGGTCGCGGCGGGCGCGCTGAAACCCGCAGGCACCCTGCTGGCAATCCATCGCAGCGACCGGCTGGAGGAGATCGTCGGGCACCTCGTACGGCAGGGCCTGGACGACATCGCCGTGAAGCGCCTGCCTCCCGCCGCACGGGTCCTGATCCGCGCCCGCCGTTCCGGAGAGCCACGCCGGACGGAGACCGAGCCGTTCACTCTGCATCGACCGAACGGCGGCTACACGGACGAAGCCGAAGCCGTCCTGCGTCACGCCCAACCGCTTGCGTTCTGAGGCGGTCGCCGCGAGAGTGCCCGCCATGCTGGGTTGGATCAGGGAACGTTTTCGCCGTGGACCGGTCGTGCCGGTCGTGCGGCTATCCGGTGTCATCGCCTCTGGCGGCCTGCTCGGCGGCCGAAGCCTCTCCGTCGAATCGGTGGCGCCGCTGCTGAAGCGTGCCTTCGACATGCGCGGCGCCAAGGCAGTGGCGCTGGCGCTGAACTCGCCCGGCGGCTCGCCGGTGCAGTCCGCACTGATCGCCCAGCGCATCCGGCTGCACGCGAAAGAGAAGAACCTGCCGGTCATCGCCTTCGTCGAGGACGTCGCCGCCTCGGGCGGTTATTGGCTCGCCTGCGCGGCGGACGAGATCGTCGTCGATCCCAGCTCGATCGTCGGCTCGATCGGCGTCATCAGCGCGGGCTTCGGCTTCCAAGACCTCCTCGCCCGCATCGGCGTCGAGCGCCGTGTCCATACATCAGGCGAGCGCAAGTCGATGCTCGACCCGTTCCGGCCGGAGAAGGCCGATGACGTCGAGCGGCTGAAGCGGCTGCAGGCCGAGATCCACGACGGGTTCAAGGACTGGGTGCGCGAGCGCCGCGGCAAGCTCCTGAAGGCCGACGAGGCCGTCCTGTTCAGCGGCGAGTTCTGGACCGGCAAACGCGGCATCGAGATGGGGCTGGCCGACAGCATGGGCGAGCTGCGCTCGACCCTGCAGGCGCGCTATGGCGAGAAGGTGCACCTGCCGGTGATCGGCCCGCGTCGCCGCCTGCTCTCGCGCTTCGGCCTGCACAACGGCCTCGACGATATCGGGCCTGCAACGCTCGCCGCGCTCGAGGCACGCGCGCACTGGCAGAGATTTGGCCTTTAGGAGAGCGAGAGATGAACCTTCGTGAGCCCGTTCAACCCGACGACCTCGAGGCCGTGCGCCAGTGGTTCGACACGCTGTCAAAGCATTGCCGCGCAGTCGACTACGAAGGTGCGCGGCCGATCTTCTCCGACGACATGATCGCCTTCGGCACCTTCACCGACTTCATGATCGGACAGCAGCTCGCCGAGCAGAAGCAGTGGCGCAACGTCTGGGGCACGATCCGCAACTTCCGCTTCGACCCCGCCAAGATCGAGGCCATCGTCTCCGCCGACCGCCTGACCGCCGTCGGCATGGGCGTGTGGCAGTCCGACGGCTTCCACCCCAACGGCGACATGTTCGACCGGCCGGGCCGCACCACCGTGGTGCTCGGCCGCAAGAAGGTGGGTGACCCGTTCGTGGCCACCCACACCCACATGTCGCTGTTCCGCGGCACGCCCGAGCGCAGCTACGGCAACTTCCAGAAGAGCGCCGTCGTCTAGGGGAATCATCCGGCGCGACGCCGGAAGGCGGTACCGGTTTGCAACCGTCACGCCGGATCGACCGCGCCCTTGCGCTCGACGATCAGCCCGTACTGATCGGGCTGGCGATGGACGGCGAAGTTGAAGGTCGTCGTCTTGTAGCTCTTGCCAGCATCGAGGTCGCAGCGATGGACCACGAGCTCGTCGCCGTCACCCGCAGCCCGTGCCACGACCTTGCCGGAGGGCGCCACGATCATCGAATCGGCGAGCGACGGCACGTTCTCTTCGTTGCCGCCCTTGGCGACACCCACGACCCAGCTTCCGTTCTGATAGGCGCCGGCCTGCATGGAGAGCTGGTTGTGGAACCAGGAATGCTCGTCATGGTCCGGTGCCGGCGCGTTGTGCAGCGGCGTGTTGTAGCCCAGCAGCACCATCTCGACGTTCTGCAGCCCCATGACGCGGAAGGTCTCGGGCCAGCGCCGGTCGTTGCAGATGCACATGCCCATGTTCCCACCGAACGCCTTGACCACCGGGAAGC
>CAYRBQ010000375.1:0-4542 GCA_964422305.1 uncultured Reyranella sp.
CTGCTGTCGCGTCACGGCGTGCGCGCGCCGACGCACTCCAACGCCGAGCTCGACAAGATCGCGGCGACCCCGTGGCCCAAATGGCCGGTCGATCCGGGCTTCCTGACGCCGCACGGCGAGGAGCTGATGCGGCTGATGGGGAGCTACTACCGACTGATGTACGGCGGCCGCGGCCTCGTGCAGGCCGACAACTGCCCGCAGCCCAACACGGTGGCGGCATGGACCGACATCGACCAGCGCACGCGGGCGAGCGGTGCGGCGCTGCTGGCCGGCATGTATCCGCGCTGCGCCAACCTGCCGTTGCGCAACCAGGCCAACTTCACCGTGCCCGACCCGCTGTTCCGGCCGACGCCGACCGCCTCGTGCCCGATGGACGGGGCGGCCAACCGCAAGGCCATCCTCGACCGGATCGGCGGCAGCTTCGCCTCGATCCATCGCGACTATGCCCCGCAGCTTTCGATGATGCGCTCCGTGCTCTGCCCCGGCGACACGACGGCGACGGCCGCGCCGGGCGGGCGTTGCGGCGACGCCGGCATGGCCTCGCACGTCCAGACCGATTCCGGCGGCCGCGTGCGGCTCGGCGGTCCGCTCGGCCTCAGCGCCATGGCGGCGGAGGCCTTCCTCATGCAGTCGGCCGAGGGCATGCCCAAGGACCAGGTGGCGTGGGGGCGGCTGGCGCATCCGGCCGCGCTCGGCGAACTGGTGTCGCTGCACGTGATGGCCTCGGACCTCACCGAGAAGACCAAGACGATCGCCCGCGAGCGCGGCTCCAACATGCTGTCGCTGATCCTGCTAGTGCTGCAGAGCGGGCACAATTTCCCGGGCGCGCAGCCGACCGGCCAGCCGGTGCGCTTCGGCCTGCTGATGGGTCACCAGAGCAACATCTACAACGTGGCGAGCCTGCTCGACCTCGCTTGGCGCATCCCCGGCGCCCAGCCCAACGAGGCCTCGCCCGGCGGCGCGCTGGCCTTCGAGCAGTTCCACGAGGCGCGCGGCGGCAAGCGCTACGTGCGGGTCGCCTACTATTCGCAGACGCTCGAGGAGATGCGCGATCTCAAGCGCCTCGACTACCGCGATCCGCCCGGGATGCAGACGGTGCCGATCCCGGCCTGCAGCGCCGAGGCGGTGAACGGCGCCTGCCCGCTCGAGACCTTCGCCAAGATCGTGAAGGCGGCGGTCGACAGCAACTGCGTCACGGTCGGCGCGGGCAGCTATTGAGCTTGTAGCCACCCTTCGAGACGCATCGCTTCGCGCGGCTCCTCAGGGTGAGGTCCTTGCGCGATTTGACCTCATCCTGAGGAGCGCGCTCCGCGCGCGTCTCGAAGGATGAGCTCACGCCTCGACGGCGCGGCGGACGGGCGGCTCGAGCAGGGAGACCAGCACACGCTCCAGGCTGTCGGACTCGAGCGGCTTGGAGAGCACCGGGATGTTGGCGTAGCGCCGGTCGATGGAGTCGCGCTGGTAGCCGGTGATGAACACGAAAGGCACGCCGCGGGCGACCAGCAGGTCGGCCAGCGGGTCGGCGAGCTCGCCGGCCAGATTGAAGTCGAGCAGGGCGCCGTCGAAGCGCTCGCCCTTGGCTGCGGCGATGCCGTCGGCCAGGCGGCCGTAGGGGCCGAGCACGGTGGCGCCGAGATCCTCCAGGATCTTCTTGGCCATCATGCCGACCAGCACCTCGTCCTCGACCATCAGGAGGCGCCGCCCGGCGAGGCTGCCGCCGCGCTGCGATGCGCCCTCGCGGACTCCGGCCGGCGCGGGCTTTTCGGCCGCAACGGCGCCCACGATCTGGGCGCGCGGGATGGAGAGCCGCACGTGCAGGCCCTCGGGCCGCCATTCGTAGAGAACGCCGCCGCGGAACTGCGCCTCGATCGAGGAGCGCACGATCGACAGGCCGAAGCCCAGCGAGATCGGCTCGGTCGCCTGGGGGCCGCCGGTCTCGGTCCAGTCGAGCACCAGCGACCGGTCGTCGATCGTCCAGGTGAGGCGGAGGTGGCCGCCCTCAGTCGAGAGGGCGCCGTACTTGGCGGCGTTGGTCGCGAGCTCGTGCAGCGCGAGCGCCACGGCCTGGGCGGTGGCGGGCAGCAGCATGGCCGCCGGGCCGCCGGCCTCGATGCGCTCGCGATGGTCGGTGCGATAGGGCGCCAGCTCCTCCTCGACGATCTGGCCGAGGCTGGCGCCCTGCCAGCGGGTCGCGGAGAGCAGGTTGTGGGTGGCCGCGAGCGCGTGGATGCGGCCCTCGACGGTCGAGACGAACTCGGGCGTCGACCTGGCCTTGGTGAGCCGCAGCACCGAGAGCACGACCGCCAGCATGTTCTTGGCGCGATGGTCGACCTCGCGGGCGAGCACGAGCTGGCGCTCCTCGGCGCGCTTGCGCTCGGTGATGTCGACGGTGACGCCGATCACGCGAACGGCGGTGCCGTCCTCGTCGCGGGCGATCACGCCGGCGCCGTAGCACCAGCGCACCTCGCCGCTCGGCCGGATGATGCGGAACTCGAGCTGGAAGCGGTCCTGGCCGGAGGCGACGACGGTGGCCAGCGAGTTCCGGTCGCGGTCCTCGGGATGCATCATCGCCTCGACCCGCTCGACGGTCGGGATGAAGGAGGCGCGGTCGACGTCGAAGATGCGGTAGGGGCCCTCGTCCCATTCGATGTTGCCGCTCGGGATGTCGACCTCCCAGGAGCCCATCTCGCCGGCGGTGAGTGCGATCGAGCGGCGCTGCTCGGAGCGGCGGAGCTGCTCGGTCTGCGCCTCGAGCTCGGCGGTGCGCTCGGCGACCCGCGCCTCGAGGTCGGCATTCAGCGCCTCGAGCTGGCGGGTCTTGCGGTAGAGCTCGATGAAGACCCGGACCTTGGCGCGCAGCACCTCGGGCACCACCGGCACCGTGACGTAGTCGACGGCGCCGATCTCGTAGCCGCGCAAATGATCGGTCTCGGCGATCTGCACGGCCGAGACGAAGATCATCGCGAGCTTCTGGAAGCGCGGATGCTCGCGGATCATGGCGGCGAGCTGGAAGCCGTCGATCTGCGGCATCACCACGTCGATCAGCACGACGGCGACATCTTCGGTCTTGAGCAGCAGGGCGAGCGCCTCGTGCGGCGATGAGGCCTTGATCAGGTTCTCGCCGAGCTCCTCGAGGATGACCTCGTAGCTGAGCAGCTTGGCCGGCTGATCGTCGATCAGCAGGATGTTGACCTTGTCCACGGGGGCCGAATTTTTGGGCATGGTCAGCGGTGCAGCCACAGGCGGAGCGCCGAGAAGAGCTGATCGGTATCGACCGGCTTGGCGAGATAGTCGGAGGCGCCGGCCTCCAGGCACTTCTCGCGGTCGCCCTTCATCGCCTTGGCGGTGAGCGCCAGGATGGGCAGGCGGCGCAGGGCGGGATTGCTGCGGATCAGCGCCATGGTTTCGTAGCCGTCCATCTCGGGCATCATGATGTCCATCAGCACGATCGACACCTCCGGCGACGTCTCCAGGATCGAGATCGCCTCGCGGCCGGTGGTCGCCGTAAGGACGTGCAGGCCGCGCCGTTCCAGCGCGCTCGAGAGCGCAAAGATGTTGCGCGCGTCGTCGTCGACCACCAGCACGGTCTTGCCGGCCAGCACCTCGTCGGAATCGTGCAGGCGCTCCAGCATGCGCTTCTTCTCGGACGTCAGCGCGCTCGCGGCATGGTGCAGGAACAGCGAGGTCTCGTCGAACAGCCGCTCCGGCGAGGCCGCTCCCTTGACCACGATCGAGCGCGCCATGGAGTGCAGGCGGTCTTCCTCCTCGGCCGAGAGGTCGCGTCCGGTGAAGACCACCACCGGCAGGTCGCCGAGCGCGGGGTCGTCTTGCAGGGCCTCCAGCACCTCGAAGCCCGACATGTCGGGCAGGCGCAGGTCGAGCACCATGCAGTCGTGGCGCTCGCCGCGCAGCTTCGCCAGCGCCTCGGCGCCCGAGCCCGCGGTCACGATCTCGACGTCGGGATGGTCGAGCAGGGCGGCGACGCCCATCCGCTCGGCCTCGTCGTCCTCGGCGATCAGCAGGCGCTTCCTGCGGGGCTGGACGTAGTCGTTGATGCGGGCCAGCGCCGCGTTCAGCCCCTCGGTCGTGGTCGGCTTGCTGAGATAGGAGAAGGCGCCGCGCGACAGGCCCTGCTGGCGATCCTCGTCCATGGTCAGGATCTGCACCGGAATGTGGCGCGTCTCCAGGGTGCGCTTGAACTGGCTGAGCACGTTCCAGCCCAGCATGTCGGGCAGGAAGATGTCGAGCGACATGGCGACGGGCTTGTATTGCAGCGCGAGGTCGAGCGCCTCCGCGCCGCGCGTCGTCACCACCGCCTTGAGGCCGGCGGCATGGGCGGCGTCGACCATGATGCCCGCATAGTTCGGATCGTCCTCGACGATCAGCAAGGTGCGGTCGCCGGGCTGCAGCTCGTGGCGGTCGTCGGGGAACTGGTCGGTGAGATGCTCGGGCAGCGGGACCGCCGCCAGCGGCTGCTGCGCGCCGGGCGGGGGTTGCCGCAGCGCCGTGCGCGGGCCGGTGTAGGTGATGGGCAGGTAGAGG
>CAYRBQ010000376.1:0-4539 GCA_964422305.1 uncultured Reyranella sp.
TCGGCTCCGGCGCCGTCGTCCAGTTCACGCCTTCCATCGTCCTGAGCAGCGCCTTCGCGGCGGCGGGCGAGGCGCCGTCCTCGCCGAGCCAGGTCGGCCAGACGGAGAAGTCCTCGAGGATCGCCGGCATGCGCGGGTCTTCTCTGCCAAGGGCGTCGTGACACCGAAGGCCGGAAGATCGCGCGTTCAGCGTATCGCGGCATCGCGTGTTCGGGCCACTTTCCCGGAGACGCGCGGCGTCGGCCTCTTGCGGAGCCGACGTCCGTTACGGCTTCCGTCGGCTGCCGGCCGCGCCCTGAGGTCGATCTTCAGCGTCTTGAGCACGTTCATGAACGTGGTCAGCTTGGGGTCGCCCGTCGGCGTCAGGGCCTTGTACAGGGCCTCTCGGGTGACGCCGGCGCCGCGAGCCACCGACGTCATGCCTCTGGCTCGAGCGATGGTGCCGAGTGCATTGGCGATGTAGCCGGCATCGCCGCTTGCGAACGCGTCATTGAGAAGTTCGGCCTGGGCTTCGAGGGTGGTCAGATACTCTGCGGGATCGAAGGGAGTGGTCTTGATGGACATGGGGGCTCCAATGGTAACGGAAATGGGATCTAGAGACTTGCCGCCAGCTCCTGCGCCTTTCTGATGTCTGCCTTCTGGGTTCGCTTGTCTCCGCCGCACAGCAGGATGACGACGGCGCCGTCTCGCCGGGTGAAGTACAGGCGATATCCGGGTCCGTAATCGATGCGCAGCTCGGAGACGTTCCCTCCCACCGGCTTGACATCGCCGACGAGACCGGACTGCACCCTGACGAGGCGCTGGGCGATCTTCGCCTTGGCTCTATCGTCGTGGAGAGTATCGAGCCACCTGCCGAAGACTGCGGTCTTCCGTATCTCGATCATATGTGAAGTATAGTTCACATCTCGACAATCGTCAACTACAGTTCACAAGGCCGCCGTTGATGTCGTGGCGGTCGGCAGTACGGTCAGTCCTACTTCGCCCGCGGCTTCTTCGGCTCCGGCGCCGTCGTCCAGTTCACGCCTTCCATCGTCCTGAGCAGCGCCTTGGCCGCCGCCGGCTCGGCGCCGTTCTCGCCGAGCCAGGTCGGCCAGGCGGAGAAGTCCTCGAGGATCGCCGGCATGCGCGGGTCTTCCTCGCGCGGCATGATCTCGCGCCGGATCAGCGCGTTGGCCGGCACCGTGGCCAGCACGCAGAACAGCATCGGCGCCGGCATGTCGGGCAGCTCGTAGCGCCGCCACACGAAGGCGAAGCCGCGCGGCTTCCCGTCCTGCGGGTCGATCGTCCATTGCCGCGTCTCGGTCCTGCCCGAGGGCTTCACGACCTCCTCGCCCTCGTTGAAGGTGCGGAAGACCACGATGCCGCGCTGGCCGGCGTGGAAGGGCGTGCGGAACGGCTCCTTGACGTCGACGGTCTCCGAGCGCGCATGGATCGGCCGCGGCCGCCGCCAGTCCCTGGGATCGGGAAAGCCCCAGCGCATCGGCACGACGCGGCGCGTGCGCGCCTCGGCATCCCAGACGATCACCGGCAGCGGGCCGCCGACGCGATAGGTGACGATCTCGTCGGCGCCGCCTTCATCGCCGCCGCCGCCTTCACCACCGCCCGAGAGGGGCTGCGAGAATTCGACGACCTCGCGCCAGGAGGACATGGACGTGAACTTGCCGCACATGAAGAATGCCTAGTGCTGCTCATCGAAGAAGGCATTGATCTCCGCCGCGACGTCGTGAGGCCTCGTCATCGCGGGTACATGGCCGGCCCCGTCGAGCACGACCAGCTTGCTCTTGGGCAGGAGGGAGTTCAGGTAACGCATCGTCTCTATGTTGACGAGGAAGTCCTTCTCTCCGTGCAGCAGCAGGGCGGGGATCTTCCACTTGGGCAACTCGGCGGCCCAATCGACCGTCCCATCCCACTGCATCGACAGGATCCTCTCGGCGGCTTCGGGCGTGGCCCGCGACAGGATGTTCAGGCCCCAGCGGCGCACATGCTCGACATCCGGCTCGGGCGTGCTGCGGTCGATGAACCATTTCAGCCGGTCGCGATGGGTCTCGCCTGGCCATTTGGACATCGGGATGCGGGCCGGCGGCGTGACGCCCGGCGCCTGAACTTCGCCTGTGCCATTCATGAGAACGAGACCCTCGAAGCGTTCCGGGTGCCGCAGCATCGCCCGCATCACCGTCATCACGCCCCGCGAGAAGCCCGCAAGCACGCACTTCTCGATGCCGAGGGCATCCATGACGGCGAAGACGTCGTCGACCAGGGCCTCGTGCGTGATCGCTTCCACCGGCACGACGGTCTCGCCTGTGCCCCGATGGTCGTAGACCACCGTGCGCCACGTCCTGCTCAACGGGGCGAGGGCCGCGATCCAGTCCTCGACGTTCCCGACCCAACCGCTGTGGGCGAGGATCGTGCGCGGCCCGCTGCCGAAGCTTAGCGTGAAGACCTTGTTGCCCGCGATCTCCAGAAACATCCAGCTCTCCCCGATAGCCGCTCGTTAATTGCACTGCTTGCCACAGCGCCAAAGCCACTGCACCTCCAGCTCGTCCTGTGAGAGGTTGACACCTATCCTCTCCTATCCTATATAGGAATTTGGAGAGGAGAGACCATGAACCACCCGACCGAAACCCACGCCCCCGACGTGCAGGCACTGCCAGCACCCCCGGCGCCGCCCGCCGACGGCATGACCTGGGGCTGGCTCGCCTGGATGATGCGCCTGCACAAGCAGAACTTCATCCCGCCGCCGCACCTGCGCGGCCTGTCGCTGTCCTATGTCGAGGCCAAGGCGCGCGAGGAGGGGCGGGCCGAGCGCGAGGCCAAGGAGGCGGCGGAGAGCGCGCGGCGCATCGCCGAGGCGCCGAAGTCGATCGAGCGCGCGCTGCTCGACGGGCCGAAGGACAAGGTGCCAGCGATGCCAGCACAGCGCGGCTGGCGGCTGCGCGTGCGCTACATCAACCATCTCCGCCGCTGCCGCAGCTTCCGCGAGGCCGCCGCACGGGTCGGCATCGACGAGAGCACGGTGCGGCGCTGGCGGGCCAAGAACGAGAAGTTCGGGGCGCGCTGCGAGGAGGCGGTCGCCCAGCGCCACCGCGAGGATGCCGACGAGCTCAGGCTGCGCGCCGGCGAGCCCCGGCGGCGGCCCTATTTCTTTCGTGGCCAGCAGGTCGGCGAGCATGTCGAGCACGACGACCGCGCGCTGATGTTCCTGCTGAAGCTCGAGGATGCCCGCCAGGCCCGCGCCGAGGCGCGCGAGGAGAAGCGCGAGCAGCGCGCCCACGAGATCCGCCTGAAGGAGATGGAGATCGAGGCGCGCCGCGAAGCCCGCCGCGAGGCCCGCGAAGAGCGGATTCCGAGCGATGCCGAGATCGAGGCCGCCATGGCCGCCGACGAAGCGGAAGAGGCGGCGCGCGCGGCCGAGATCCGCGAAATGCACGCGTCTGCCGCGCACGGAGACGACTCCGGCGACGACGATTCCCCGTGGTCCTTCAACGGCCTGGACGGCGAAGCGCGGGACATCGGACCTCCGCAAATCGGCGAGCTCGCCCCCTCACCCAGCCTCTCCCCCTCGCGGGGGAGAGGTGTAAGAGAAGAACGCCATTCATGTTCCTCTCCCCCTGGGGGGAGAGGTTAGGTGAGGGGGATGAAGGAAGACGATGCCCCGTGAGCTGATCGCCCTCTGCGGCCTCGCCTTCTCCGGCAAGTCCACCCTGGCGCGCCGCATCGTCGAGGCGACCGGCGCCGAGCTGGTCTCCTACGATGCCATCAACGCCCGCCGCGGCTTCGACGGCGGCACGGTGATGGACGATCAGGAATGGGAGAAGACCAGCCTGATGGCCGCCGCCTCGGCGCGCGCCGTGCTGGCCTCGGGCCGGCGCGTCGTGGTCGACGACACCTTCTCCCACCGCTTCCTGCGCCAGCGCTTCGCCGCGGTCGCTGAGGCCTCGGGCGCGCCCTTCGTGCTGCTGTTCGTCGACACGCCGCTCGACGTGATCGAGGCGCGCATCGCCGAGAACGCCAGATCGGGGGCGCGCCACCACATCGCGCCCGACGTGTTCGCCGCCCACCGCGCGCGCTTCCAGTTTCCCGGCGAGGACGAGCGGGCGGTGCGGCTCACCGGCGCAGACGATCTGGAAAAGTGGCTTGCCGGCCGCACCGGGTCTAGCGTGCCGGGATGACCAACATGCAAGACATGAGCGCCGTCGAGCTGCTCGCCGCCTACAAATCGAAGAAACTCTCGCCGGTCGAGGCGACGAACGCCGTCATCGCCCACATCGAAAGGTGGGAGCCCAGGCTCAAGGCGCTCTACGCGCCGGATTTCGGCGCCGCCCGCAAGGCGGCCGCCGAGTCCGAGGCGCGCTGGCAGAAGGGCACGCCGATGGGGGCGCTGGACGGCGTGCCGATCACCATCAAGGAGAACATCGCCACCCGGGGCGTGCCCGTGCCGCTCGGCACTGCGGCCACCGATCTCGTGCCGGCCCCGGCGGACGCGCCGGCCTCGGCGCGCGTGCGCGAGGCGGGCGCGGTGATCCTCGCCAAGACCACCAT
>CAYRBQ010000377.1:0-4532 GCA_964422305.1 uncultured Reyranella sp.
GACGGTGTCGCTACCGAAGGCGCGCTTATGACCCGCCACCGACGAGGCCATGCAGAGCCGCGAATTGGTGTCGATGTTGGCGGTGCCGAGGAAGCCTTTGATCAGCTTGTTGGCGGCGTAATAGTCCTCGGTCAGCAACTGGCCCGAGACGTAGAAGGCGACGGCATCGGGGCCATGGCGCTCGATCACGTCGCGAAGGCCGTTCGCCACCGTGTCGAGCGCGGTGCCCCAGGAGACGCGACGGCCGTCGATCTCGGGGTGCAGCAGCCGATCCTCAAGCGACAGGGTCTCGCCGAGCGCGGCGCCCTTGGAGCAGAGCCGGCCGCGATTGGCGGGATGTGCGGCATCGCCTTCGACCGTGGCGCCACCCTTGCCGTCGGGCGTCACCACGATGCCGCAGCCGACGCCGCAATAGGGGCAGGTCGTGCGGACGGCGTCAGTAGACATCGCGCTGGTACCGGCCGGCTTTGGTCAGGCCATCGAGCCAGGCCTTCGCTCCGGCAGCACTCTTGCCGCCAGGACCCATGGCGACATCGAGCAACGCCTTCTCGACGTCGCTCGCCATGCGCTTGGCGTCGCCGCACACGCAGAAGTGCGCCCCCTGTTCCAGCCAGCTCCAGAGCTCGGCGGCGTTCTCGCGCATGCGGTGCTGGACGTAGACCTTCTCGGCCTGGTCGCGCGAGAAAGCGAGGTCGAGGCGGGTGAGCACGCCGCGGCGCTGCCAGTCGATCACCTGGTCCTCGTAGAGGAAGTCGGTCGCGCGCTTCTGGTCGCCGAAGAACAGCCAGTTCTTGCCGCGGGCGCCGCGGGCCTCGCGCTCCTCGAGAAAGGCGCGGAACGGCGCGATGCCGGTGCCCGGCCCGACCATGATCAGCGGCGCTCCATCGTCGGCCGGCGGCGCGAAGCCGTGGCTCTTCTGCACGAACACCGGGATCACATCGCCGGGCTTGGCGAAGTCGGCGAGGTAGCAGGAGCCGATACCGGTACGGGTACGATCCTGGGCGTCCCAGCGCACGGCCGACACGGTGAGATGAACCTCTCGCGGATGCGCCTTGGACGAGGAGGCGATCGAATAGAGGCGCGGCTGCAGCCGATCGAGCGACTTGATGAGGCCGGGCAGCGACGGCGTCACCGATGGGAAGGCTTGCAAGAGGTCCAGCAAGTCGGCTTCGGCGAGCTCGGCCGACCCTTCGCCCGACGCGAGCGCCTGCAGCTTCAACGCCTCCTCACCATCGAAGGCGCGGCTCGCGAGGAAGAGCATGCATTCGTCGCTGGGACGCGCGATATCGACCTTGCTCAGCAGCACCTGGCGAAGCGGCAGGGCTTCGTGATCGAAGCCCACCATCTCCTCACCTGTGGCGCCCAGACGATCGAGCACCGCCTGCACGAGCCGCGGGTTCTTGCGCGCGAACACGCCGAGACTGTCGCCCGCCTCGTAGGTCATGTCGGTCGCCGAGAGGTCGAGCACGACATGGCGCACGTCCTTCTCCGAGCCGCCGCGATTGAGCGGATGAGCATCGACGAGGGTCGCAAGCGCCGGCCGGTCTCGCGACTGGCCCACCGGACCCGATGCCTTGGCGGCAGGCGCGGCGACGGCGCTGCCGTCGCGCAGCGGCTCCAGTGCCGGCAGCAGTTCCTTCAGCTTGCGCTGGGTCTCCTTGCCGCCCGGCACGCAGCGGCCGAGATCGGCCTCGGCGCCGGACCACACGGCTTCGGCATAGGTCTGGCAGAGGTAGCCGCATTGGCCGCAGTCGAGCTGGGCCATCGCGGCCATGAGCTGACGTGCCGGCTTGGCTTCCTTCGCAAGCGCCAGCCGCTCGGCGAGCGACAGGGTCGGCTCGTGCCAGGGAAACTCCTCCTGCTCCTCCGGCTCGGTCTCGGCCGTGCCCGACGCACCATCGACGCCGAGATAGGCGGCGAAGAAGCCGTTCAGCCAGGCGCGCGGCTCGGTCGAGAACGGCGCGTTCTCCGGGATGATCTGTGGCACCGGCGTCAGGGCGTTCATGCTGCAAGCGCCTTCTCCGGTGTACCCGCGGCCAGCACCCGCAGCGCCCCAATCTCATGGCGGCGGCTGAACTCGTGGAACGACTCGGCCTCGCGACGATGGGCGAGCCAGCCGGCCAGCAGCTTCTCGACCAGCGGCGGCAGCTCGTCGAAGGCGACGGCGGTCGCGTACTCGCGCGCCATCGCCTGCTCACCCGTGGCCGCGGCACCGCCGCCGACGAAGACGTTGTAGCCCTCGACCGTCTCCTCTCCGCGATCGACCTTGACCGCGATCAGTCCGATGTCGCCGACATAATGCTGGGCACAGGAATGATGGCAGCCGGTGAGATGGATGTTGACCGGAAGGTCGATCGCGAGCCGTGCCTCCAGCCAGTCGGCGAGCTTCAGCGCATGGCCCTTGGTGTTGGAGGCCGCGAACTTGCAGCCGGCGTTGCCGGTGCAGGCGACCAGCCCACGGCGGATCGCGCTTGCCTCGACGCCGAGACCGAGAGCCGCGATCGCCGCGACGCAAACGCCGATGTCGCGGTCGGCCACATCGGAGATCAGCAGGTTCTGCCAGACCGTGAGACGCAGCGTGCCGCTGCCGAAGCGCTGGGCGATGTCGGCCAAGCCACGCATCTGGCCGCTGGTCAGGCGGCCCACCGGCAGCACGATTCCGAGGTAGTTGAGGCCGGGCTGCTTCTGGGCATGCACGCCGACATGGCCGTGCTTGTCAGCCGGCACGCGCGAGGCCATCACGGCGCCGCGGGCGCGAGGCAGTTTCGCGCCATGCTCCTTCTCGACCTCGGCCAGGAAAGCGTCCCGGCCCATGCGGTCGATGACGTACTTCATGCGTGCCTTCTGGCGGTTGGTGCGGTCGCCGTGGGCGGCGAAGGCCCGCACTACGGCGCCCGCGACCTTCACGCACTCTTCAGGCTTCAGCAGAACCTCGGTGTCGAAGGCGAAGTCGAGATGCCCGGTGATGCCGCCGAGCTGCAGGCGGAAATAGATGCCGGGCTCGAAGCCCTCGCCGCCGGTCACGCGCGCGGCGGCGAAGCCGATGTCGTTGGTGTCCTCCAGCACGGGAATCCGGCCGCCGCCGTCGAAGGCGATGTTGAACTTGCGCGGCAGGCCGTACATCTCGCGGTGATTGAGGATGTAGTGGTGCATGGCGCGGCAGAGCGGCCGCGTATCCCACAGTTCCTGCGGATCGATGCCGGCGGTCGGACTGCCCGTGATGTTGCGGATGTTGTCGGCGCCGGAGCCACGAGCGGTGAGGCCGAGATCCTGTACGGCCAGCAGCAGGTCGACACCATGCTGCGCCGGAATCTCGCGAATCTGCAGGTTGGCGCGCGTCGTCACGTCGGCATAACCGCCGCCGAAGGCGTCGGCGGCGTCGGCGAGACCGGTCATCTGCCGGGCGTTCAGGATGCCGTTGGGGATACGCAAGCGGCACATATAGGAGTCCTGCGCCGGCGCGACATAGAAGAGACCGTGATACTTGGTGAGGAGGACGTCGGTGCCCTTGGGAAACTGGCCGGCCTCGCTGCGCGCCACCAGCTCGTCCCAGCGGTCGAGCGGATGGCGCTCGCGCTTGGCCTTCTCCTCGGCGACCAGCCTGCCGCCCGCCGCGACGCTGCGATCCTGCGCGGCGTGCTGCAGCGCGTCGGGGCCGATCGGCGTGCCCGACGCGGTGGCGGCAGTGCGTTTCGAGAGCTTGTCAGCGGCCTTGCGAGCCTCGATGCCGCTGACGAAGCCCTGAAGCCACTGCTTCTGCTGGTCGTCGAACTCGCTCATGGATCCGATCAGGCAGCGGCACGCGCCGGAACCCTGTGGCGTGCGTACAGGAACTCAAGAACGGCGGCGCGGCAGCGCGCGTACTCGGCGTCTGTCGCGAGCTCGAGCCGGCGGCGCGGCCGCGGCAGGTCGATCTTCAGGATCTCGCCGATCGTGGCCGACGGTCCGTTGGTCATCATCACGACGCGATCGGAAAGCAGCACGGCCTCGTCGACATCGTGGGTGATCATCATCACCGTGTTGCCGAGCCTCGCATGGATCTCCATGACGCTGTCCTGCAGGTGGGCGCGGGTCATCGCGTCGAGCGCACCGAACGGCTCGTCCATCAGCAGCACCTTTGGCTGCATGGCGAGCGCGCGGGCGATGCCGACGCGCTGCTTCATGCCGCCGGAGACCTCGTGCGGGCGCTTGTCCTTGGCCTGGGCCATCTGCACCAGCTCGAGATTGTGCATCACCCAGTCGTGACGCTCTTCCTTGCTCTTGCTGCTGCCGAACACCTTGTCGACGGCGATCGCGACGTTGCCGTAGACGGTGAGCCAGGGCAGCAGCGAGTGGTTCTGGAAGACGATGGCCCGCTCAGGGCCGGGGCTGTTGACCTCGCGGTTCTGCAACAGCACGGCGCCTTTGGTCACCGGCGTCAACCCGCCGATAATGTTCAGTAGCGTCGATTTTCCACAGCCGGAATGACCAATGATCGAGATATACACGCCATTGGCGATGGACAGATGAATATCGCGCAGAACATAGGTTGT
>CAYRBQ010000378.1:0-4520 GCA_964422305.1 uncultured Reyranella sp.
GGCATCGTCTTCCTGCTGTTCTTCATAGGCTTGGAACTCTCCATGCGGCGCATGATCACCATGCGACGCCTGGTGTTCGGCCTCGGTGGCCTGCAGGGCTTTCTCTCGGCCGTGGCAATCAGCTCGGTCGCCCTCTGGCTCGGGCAGCCTCCGGCCGCCGCCCTGATCATTGGCGCCTGTCTGGCGCTGTCGTCGACGGCGATCGTCATGGAGTTGCTGTCGGGCCAGCGCCGCATGATGTCAACGACAGGCCGCACCAGCTTCGCCATCCTGCTGGCACAGGATCTTGCGGTCGTGCCGCTCCTGTTCCTGATCAGCGCGCTGGGCGGCCATTCGGAAGGATCGGTGATCCAGGGTGTCGTGCTGGCCCTGGTCGAGGCCGCCATCGCCGTCGGCATAATCGCCGTGGTAGGCCGCGTTGTCCTGAAGCCGCTCTTTCGGCTGGCCGCCAGCACCGACAATCCCGAGTTCTTCATGGCGGCGACCCTGCTGATCTCCGTCGGATCCGGCGTGATTGCGGCTTATGCGGGTCTTTCGATGGCGCTGGGCGCGTTCATCGCCGGCCTGCTGTTGGCAGAAACCGAATACCGGCGCGCGGTCGAGGCGATGATCGACCCGTTCCGCGGACTCCTCCTCGGCGTCTTCTTCTTCTCCGTCGGCATGCACATCGACGTGAGCTTTCTCTGGCGTGAACCGCTCCTGGTGATCGGTGGTTTCTTCGCGATGATGATCGCCAAGACCGTGCTGCTGATCCCGCTTTGCCGTCTGTTCGGGGTGCCGTGGGCCGCCAGCGTCGAAACCAGCCTGTTGCTGGCGCCGGGCGGCGAGTTCGCCTTCATCGGCATCGGACTCGCGACACAGTACAGCCTGGTCGACGGAGGTGTGGCTGCGGGCGTGCTGGCCGTCGTGTCGTTGACCATGGGCACCTTGCCTTTCGTCTCGTTGTTGGCGAGGCGCGCGGCGCAGAATGTCGAGATGAAGGTCTCGGGCGAAGCGCTGTCGACGCAGCTGCCGCCTGACGATCATGCGAGGCGCGTGATCGTGGTAGGTCATGGCCGCGTCGGCCAGCTTGTTTGCGATCTGCTCGACAGACACGAGATTTCGTATCTCGCCGCAGATCGCGATGCCGTACGAGTCGAGCGCTGGCGCAAGCTCGGGCGCCCGATCTACTTCGGAGACGCGTCCAATCCGTTGTTTCTCCAACGTTGCGGCATAGACGAGGCCGTCGGCGTCATCGTCACTATCGACACAGCCGCCGTCGACGACGTCGTTCGCGCCGTTCGGGCGCGACGTCCGGACGTGATGATCGTGGCGAGAGCGCACGACGCGCAGCATGCCCGCCATCTCTACACGCTGGCGGTCACCGACACCGTCCCCGAAACCATCGAGGCGAGCCTGCAGCTCGCCGAATCGGCATTGGTTGGCCTCGGCGTGCCGATGGGCCTGGTAATCGCCTCGATCCACGAACGGCGCGAGCAGGTGCGCAATGAACTGCAGGCCGCCGCTGGCGGGACAGCGTCGATGACCGAGCAGATTCGTCGCGCCCGACGCGACAAGGCTGCCAAATCGTGAGACGGAAATGAAGGTCATCAGCTGGAATTTGCTGCGCCTCGTCGGCGCCGCGGTCGAGGATGTGGCGACGCTGATCGGCGCTGAGAAGCCGGACGTGCTCCTCATGCAGGAAGCCACGCAACACATGGACAAGCTCACGGCCTTGGTCGGCGGTCATTTCTATCGCCTGTCCTGGCTGGGGCGGGTGCATGGACTGGCCGCGTGGAGCCCCCATCATTTTCCGCGACCGAGCGCACTGTCGCTGCCGGCTTCCCGGCTACCGGGCCGCCTGCCGCGGCGACGTGCACAGATCATCCAGATGGGCGACATCACATTCGCCAACGTCCATCTCTCTCACGGCCAGCTTCTCAATCGCCGCCAGCTCGCGCGCATCGCCGCCACGCTGCATGGCAAGCCCTCTGCGATCATCGGCGACTACAATGCCGTTGGCCCCGTTTTGCTGCCCGGGTTCGTCGATGTCGGCCCGCGCGAGCCCACTCACCTTTCGGGCAACGTCATGCCGGTTCGACTCGACCGATGCCTGGCGCACAATCTTTCCTGTCGCTCCGCCGACGCGCTCGACTTCGGTCCATCCGACCATCGTCCCATCCGACTGGACCTCAGGGTTGCCGAGAACCAAGCGTGTGTGGGGCCTCCACCCAGTCGTCGCGACCGGCTTCGCCGCTTCTACAGGTAGGGCTGGAGCAATCGTGCCGCGCTATTGCGCAAGCGAATCAGCAACGGATCGCCGTCGATGTCGGCCAAGGACATCCGTCGCTTCGGCTCGGTCATCTCTGCGAGTTTCCGGGCGAATGCCGCATCGTGCAACTCTACATTCAGCTCGAAGTTCAGCCTGAAACTTCTCGTGTCCCAGTTTGCGCTTCCGATCAGGGACCATGAGTCGTCGATCGTCATCAGCTTGGAGTGGTCGAACGGTGCGGGCATCAACCACACCCGGCATCCCGCTTCGATCAACGGCCGCAGCGGCACCCGTCGCGCCCAATCGAGGATGGCGTGGTTTGAATTCTCGGGCAGCAGGATGTCGACCTTGAGGCCGCGCATGGCCGCCAGCCCAAGAGCCATGGTGAGCGGCTCGGGCGGCAAGAAGTAGGGTGTCACGACTCTGATGGACTCGCGCGCGCAGGAAATCGCGTGAAGCGCCACGAATTCGATCTGCTCCATGTCCTCGTCGGGACCGGAGGTGACGACCCGTGCCGCGACCGAGCCGACCTTCTCGAGCGCCGGAAACCAAAGCTCGTTGAGGAGCTGCTCCCCCGTCGTGAACAGCCAGTCATCGGCGAAGGCGTCGGTAAGCTGCTCGACGACTGGCCCCTCGATCCGGAAGTGTGTATCGCGCACCGGATGGGCTGGGTTGAGGGCTTCGATGTTTTCCGCACCGATGTTGATCCCACCGGCGAAAGCGATGCGCCCGTCTATGACCAGCACCTTGCGATGGTTGCGCAGGTTCACGAACGGCATCCGCCAAGGAAAATACGAATGGAGGAAGCGGGCGACCGGCACGCCCGCCTTGCGCAAATGCTGGTAGGTGCCTGACCAGAAGTAGCCGCCGCCGACACCGTCGACCAGGACCCGGACTTGCACACCACGGCGCTGCGCATGGATGAGAGCGTCGTGGAACTTTTCACCGGCCGCGTCGGCACGGAAGATGTAGCTGCATAGGCCGATGCTCTTCTGGGCCCGCTCGATCTCCTGTAGCATGCGAGGATAGGACTCATCCCCACTGCGCAGGATTTCGACCGCATTTCCCGGCTCTGCCGGCAGGCCGGTCAGCCTTCCCACCGCGTACTCCAGAGGCGTCAGCGGATCGGTCGCAGCGGCGGCGGCATCAGGGTCGGCAATCGCGAGGGGCAACCGCTCCCGGCGTAACCTCTTGGCGCGCCGCTTGACCCTGTTGACGCCCATGATCGCGTAGAGCAGGCCTCCGAGGAAAGGCGACAGCCAAGCGATGCCGATCCAGGAGACGGCAGCGCCGACATTGCGCTTGTAGAGCAGTACGTGGACGGTCACCGCACCGGCGATGGTCACATGACCGATGGCCGCCGCCGTGCCCACCAATGTCGTCAGGTCGTCGGCGACAATCACCCTACCTGCTCCCCGCCTTCCGTCCGCGGAAGGCCGAGACCGGTTTTAGCCGTGCGGCACGCGCTAGGCGACCGCTTTGATGGTCTTGGCCGTGATCTCGACGATCTCGTCGATCTGCGCCTTCTCGATGACCAGCGGCGGCGACATGGCGATCGCATCACCCGACTGGCGGACCATCAAGCCGAGCTCGAAGGCCTTGGCGAAGGCCTTGTAGCCGCGCGTGCCGACGGCGCCCTCCGGTGCGAGATCGATGCCGCAGGCGAGGCCGAGGTTGCGAATGTCGGTGACGTTCGGCAGGCCCTTCAACGAATGGATGCCCTGCTCCCAGTACGGCGAGAGCTCGGCCGAGCGCGCGAACAGCTCCTCGTCGCGATAGATGTCGAGCACCGCCGAAGCCGCTGCACAGGCCAGCGGATGAGCCGAGTAGGTGTAGCCGTGGAAGAGATCAATCGCATTCTCCGGGCCCTGCATCAGCCCGTCAAACACCTTCTTGCGCACGAACACGCCGCCCATCGGCACGGTCGCGTTGGAGATGCCCTTGGCGACGGTCATCAGGTCGGGGATCACGCCGAACTTTTCGGCAGCGAAGCCGGTGCCGAGGCGGCCAAAGCCGGTGATGACCTCGTCGAAGATCAACAGAATGCCGTGCTTGTCGCAGATCTCGCGCAGCCGCTTCAGGTAGCCTTTGGGCGGCGGCAGGTAGCCGGTCGAGCCGGCGCAGGGCTCGACGATGACGGCGGCGATGTTGGACGCATCGTGCACTCCCACGATTCCTTCAAGCGCGTGGGCAAGATGCGCTCCGTGCTCGGGCTGGCCTTTGGAGAAGGCATTCTGCCTCAGGTGGGTGTGCGGCAGGTGGTCGACGC
>CAYRBQ010000379.1:0-4507 GCA_964422305.1 uncultured Reyranella sp.
CGCCCATGAAGGTGAAGAACGGGATGGCGAGCAGCAGCTCGTTCGACAGGATCGAGCCGAAGACGCGGCCCGGGATGGCCTGCATGAAGGCCATCGTGAAGTAGTTCATCTCGATCGCGAGAAAGCCGAAGAAGAAGCCGACGGCGCAGAGCGAGAAGGCGACCGGATAGCCGATGATCATGAAGACGACGAGGCCGCCGAACATCAGCGGCGGCATCCAATCGAGCGGGATCATTGCGTCGGCCTCTCGTAGTGCGCTTCAAGACTGTCGACGGCATATCCGTTCAGAAAGGCCACGCGCTTGATCAATTCGGAAAGCCCCTGCAGGGCGACCAGGGCAAACCCGATCGGCAGCACCAGCTTGATCGGCCAGCGCAGCAGGCCGCCGGCGTTCGAGGAGTGCTCATACACATTGTAGGACTGCATGAAGAAGGGCCAGCTCAGCCAGGCCAGGATGGCGCAGGTCGGCAACAGGAAGAACAGGGTGCCCAGAATGTCGACCCAGAGCTGCCCGCGGCGGCTCAGCGTCATGTAGAGGAGGTCCACTCGCACATGCTCGTTGCGCTTCAGGGTGTAGGACGCGCCGAACATCACGATGACGGCGAACATGTACCACTGTACTTCGAGCCAGGCATTGGAGCTGGTGTCGTAGGCATAACGCACCATGGCGTTGCCGGCGCTGACGACACAGGCCAGCAACACGAGCCAATTGCAGACGTTGCCGATTTTCTCGTTGACCCAGTCGATCAGCGTGCTGAATGACAGCAATAGGCGCATCCGTCCCCCTGCTTCGCGAGTTCTTGTTGTCCCACCCCCGTCCTCGCCGACGGAGGGCTCGTTCTTAACGCGGTACGCCCAGCGATGCCAGCGTCTGCGCTTCTCTCTCCGGTGGCGGAGGTGCGTCAAGACGCTCCACTGCCGGTCGGTTGCCTACCCCGTAGGCAGCTCCATCCAGCCCTCGGGCCCGAAGAACTCGAGGGGCCGGAAGGACCGCTTGTAGGCCATCTTGGTCGAATCGGCGATCCAGTACCCGAGGTAGACGTAGGGAAGCCCCCGCTTGGCGGCCGCGTTGGCCAGCCAAAGGATCATGTGCGTGCCGAGGCCCCGTCGCGGGTCCTGCGGGTCGAAGAAGCTGTAGACTGCCGAAACCCCGCTCGACAGCCAGTCCACCAGGCAGGCGCCGACCAGACGGCCGTCCGCCGAGTCGTCACGGAACTCGACGATCGCCGTCTCGACCGGGCTTTCCTCAACCATCGCGCGATAGTCGTCGAAGTCCATGTCGGCCATGTCTCCGTCGCGGTGGCGCGTCAGCACATAGCGTGAAAACAGCGAGAACTGCTCGCCGGTCGCCAGCGGCTGGGTCTCTGCCGCGTGGACATGCTCGTTGCGCCGCTGGATGCGGCGCTGGGCGCGGCTCGGTTCGAAGTCGCGCACCCGGATGCGCACCGGCACACATGCTCTGCAGCCGTCGCACAGCGGCTTGTAGACGAAGTGATGCGACCGCCGGAATCCCGCGTCAGTCAGTGTGTCGTGCTGGGAGATCGCGTCAGGTCCGCTCAGCTCGGTGACGAGCTTGGTCTCCAGCCGGTGCGGCAGATACGGGCAGCGCATCGCCGGCGTCGTGCGGAAGAACCGCAGGGTCTGGATGTTTTGGCGGATGAACATGAGCTACTGGCCGCAGAGTTTACCCCTCGGGCCGCGGAAGAAAAGCGGCAGTTCCTACGCCGAAGGTCGATGGCGGCGACCGGAGTCAAGATCTTTGGCGCCCGCGTGCCAGCCGGCGGAACGGCAGCAGCGCGAGGCGTGCCAGTCTTGGCAGCAGCCAGATCAGCAGCAAGACGAACAGGGCCAGCAAGCACAAGAACGTGATCGGGTGAGCGATCGCCAGCACCAGGCCGCCGACCACCGTGATGTCCTCGCCGAGCGAGGCGGGGATGTTGGTGAACGGCTCGGGTGAGGCATTGATCAATGTCCGTGAGCCGGTCTTGGCGACGTGGGTGCCCGCCGCCAGGGTCCCGCCCAGCAACCCGGCGATGACGGCGACTTCGGGACTGAGGCCGGTCGCCGCGCCATAGGCCAGCAGCGCGCCGGCGGGAATGCGCACGAAGGTCTGCAGCGCGTCGTTGAGGCTGTCGACGTAGGGAATCTTGTCGGCGAAAAAGTTGAGCGCGAACAGGATCGATGCCGTGCCCATGACCCACGGTGAGGCCAATACCTGAAGGTCGTGCGGTAGCGCCACCACGCCGAGACGCTGAGCCACACCGAGGACCAGGACGGCGGCGTAGGCATTGAGACCGCTTGCCCAGCCGGCGCCCAGTGCGACGGCGATGGCGGCTAGGGTCTCGGCGCTCATGGTCCGGCTAGAGCGCGCGCCGCGCCTTCAGCGCGGTGGCCAGCGTGCCGTCGTCGAGCCAGTCGAGCTCGCCGCCCACCGGCACGCCATGTGCCAGCCGCGTCAACGGCACGTCGTGCTCCGCCAGGCGCTCGGCGAGATAGTGTGCCGTGGTCTGGCCGTCGACAGTGGCGTTGGTCGCCATGATCACCTCGCGGACGCCGCCGGCGGCGACGCGCTTCACGAGGGCGGCGATATTGAGCTCGTCGGGCCCGATGCCGTCGAGCGCCGAGAGCGAGCCGCCCAGAACGTGGTAGCGACCCTGGAAGATCCGCCCGCGCTCCATCGCCCAGAGATCGCCGACATCCTCGACGACGCAGATCAGCCCGGCGTCGCGCTTCGGATCGGCGCAGATCGAGCAGGGATCGATCGTGTCGAGGTTGCCGCAGATACCGCAGGCGCGGATCGCGCGCGCGGCGTCGGCCAGCGCCGTTGCCAGCGGCTGCATCAGCGTCTCGCGCTTCTTCAGGAGCTGCAGCGCCACCCGGCGGGCGGAACGGGGCCCCAGTCCCGGCAGGCGGCCGAGGAGCTGGATCAGCCGCTCGATCTCGGGGCCGTTCATCGAGATCGTGGCGCTAGAGCTTGAAGCCCGGCGGCAGCGGTAGCCCGCCGGTGACCGTGCGCATCTGCTCCTGGACGGTCTGCTCGACCTTGCCGCGCGCGTCGTTGGCGGCGGCCACGATGAGGTCCTCGACGACGCCCTTGTCCTCGGCCTTGAACAGCGAAGGGTCGATCTCGACCCGGCGCGTCTCGTTCTTGCCGTTCACCGTCACCCTGACCAGGCCCGCGCCGGACGAGCCCACGATCTCCATGCGCTCGAGCGCCGCCTGCAGCTCCTGCATTTTCTGCTGCATCTGCTGGGCCTGCTGCATCAGGCCGCCGAGATCCTTGAGCTTGTCGAACATCAGAACTCGCTTTCCGGGATGTCGTCGTCGGCAGGATATTCCTCGGCCGGCGGCGGCTCCTCGCCCGCAACCTCGCCGAGACCCGCGACGAGCGACGTCTGCTCGCCCTTGCGGCGCACGGCATCGAGCTTCGCGCCGGGGAATGTCTTCAATATGGCCTGCACGATCTCGTTGCTCTCGGCCGAGCTTCGCAGCGTATCGGCATTGGCCGCCTTCTGCTGAACCAGCGTCGGCCTGCCTTCGGCATTGGATACCGAGGCGATCCAGCGCCGGCCGGTCCACAGCGTCAGCAGCTCGCCGAGGCGCGCGGCGAGATCGGGCGGCGCCTTGGGCTGCGGGCGGAACTCGATGACACCCGGCTCACAGCGCACTTCGTGCACATGATGCATCAGGCTGTGCACCAGGCGCGCCTCCCGGCGAGCCTCGAAGAGGGCGACAACCTCGGTGAAGTTGCGCGGCGCGGGCATCGCCTGTGCCGGCTGAGAGGCGACGGCCGTCGCGGGCTGGGTCGCCAGCCGGGCGGCCGCACCGCCGCCGCCACCGCCACCGCGCGGGGCCGGCGCCCCCGCACCGCCGCCCGCGGCCGCGCCGTTCTGCAGCGCCTTCAGGGCGTCGGACGGCGAGGGCAGGTCGGCGACGTAGCAGAGCCTGATCAACGCCATCTCGGCGGCGCGTAGCGGCGAGGGCGCGGCGAGGGTCTCCTGCAGGCCCTTGAGCAGCAGGCTCCAGCCGCGCGTGAGGGACGCCATCGAGAGCTTGCCGGCCATGGCGAGGCCCTGCGCGCGCTCGCTGTCGGCCGACGTCGCGGCCGCGTCGGGCGCCACCTTGAGGCGCGTCACCCAATGGGTGAGCTCGAGAAGATCCTGCAGTACGACCACAGGGTCGGCGCCGGCGTCGTGCATCTCGCCCAGCAGGCCGACGACCGCCGGGGCATCGCCGCGCATGACCTTGTCGAACAGATCGAACACCCGGCTGCGGTCGGCGAGGCCCAGCATGTCGCGGACTTGTGCAGCATCGACCACGCCGCCGCCATGGGCGATCGCCTGGTCGAGCATCGACAGGCCGTCGCGCACCGAGCCGTCGGCGGCACGGGAGAGGAGGGTGAGCGCCTCGGGCGAGATCTCGACCTTCTCGGCCTCGGCGATCTTGCCGAAATGCTCGATCAGCGTTTCCTGCGGCACGCGCTTCAGGTCGAAGCGCTGGCAACGTG
>CAYRBQ010000380.1:0-122 GCA_964422305.1 uncultured Reyranella sp.
GATGCCGCTCTCGCGGCAGAGGCCCTCGACCACCGCGCGGTCCCGGGCCGTGCTGCCGATCTCCACGAGCACGAACTCGACGACGGCATCCCGCCGCCGTGACGCACCGGCGGTCGCCGGTG
>CAYRBQ010000380.1:132-4490 GCA_964422305.1 uncultured Reyranella sp.
ACGACGTCGCGGCGACGCAGCGCCCCCGCGACGGGCGCCGGCAGCACGCCGATGAACGGCGCGAAGCCTGCCTGGCGCCCTGCGCCGTTGCGGCCGTCGACCTCGCCGCAGACGGTGACGATGCCTTGGCCGTTGCGGACGGCGCGAAGAGTGCCGAAGCGCACCGAGGGTCCGTCCTTCATGAAGGGCATGACGCCCCGGACGACCGCTTCCTGCTGGAGCGGCGTCAGGACGACGGGACTGCCGCGAGGGACGGTCGCGCCCGGGGGCGCTGAGGGCAGCGACTCATAGGGCGGTCGCAGGGTCACGGGATGGTGCGACAGGTCCGGCTGCGACGACACGCAGCCGCCGAGGCTCACCGCGGCGAAAAACAGGCAGGCTGTCAGGCGTCTGCCGGCGCGCCCCCGCGAGGCCGTCATGAACAGCTCCGTCTCCGATCCCCGGGACGATAGCAGGTTTCAGGCGGCCTGCCTGCGGCGCCGGCGAGTCGGCGCGGACGGGCGCGCGGCGGCGCGACCTGCGCTGGCGACGAACATGTCGCGGGTCGTCACGGGACGGCGATGCTTCTTCAGCAGACCGTCGATCGCCTCGTCGATCAGCTCCTGCAGGCTGTCGCCGCGATCGGCGGCCAGCAGCTCGAGAGCGGCGAGCGTGGACGGCTCGATGGAAATCAGCTTGCGCGGCATCGCCGACGCGAACGGTTACCGATCGCTCCGCGTTCCCTTCGGCGCGTGGCCTCGAACAGACCCAAGGCAAAAGAAACAGGATAATATGGCTTTTAGATGCAATTTGCATTTACGCTTCAATTTGTCAGTGCCCCCTGACGGAGTGTAATCTAGCGTACGGAGAGGCTTCCAGATCAACCAAGGGAGCCGGATTGTCCCATGACGATCATCGCTCACGTCGTCACGTCGGTCTTGCTCACCACTGCAGCTCTGCCCGCAGCGGCACAGGGAACATCCGGCCCGGCCGGTGCGCCCGCGGCCGCGAGTTCCAAGCTGCAAGCCGACTACGATGCCGCGTTCCAGGAGACGCTGAAGAGGCCGGCCGACCCGGCCACGCTCGTGAGGTACGCGGAACTGGCGGTCAAGATCGGCAATCTCGAAGGCGCGATCTCGGCTCTCGAGAGACTCCTGCTGATCGACGGAGACAATCCCGAGCTGATGCTGGAAGTCGGAGTCCTCTACTTCCGGCTCGGCGCCTTCGAGCCCGCGAAGGAGCATCTCGAGTCGGCGCGGACATCGAAGCGGGCGGAACCGCAGACGAAGCAGCGGGCGGCGGAATATCTCCGGGAGATCGCGGCCCGGTAGAAATCACGGAACGCGGTGCGGATGCACGGGAGGCAAGGTCCCGCCACCAGATCGCGCAGAGGAAGAGATGAGACGGAGTGTCGACATCGTCAGGATTGCCATCACGGAGTCCGCCGGGCGCGCGGCCGCGATCGCGATCGTCGCGGTCGCCTGCGCGACGGCGTTGCCGGCGCCGGCGATCGCCAATGTCGGGGTCACCTCCGTGGTCAACGGCACGCCAGTCGGCAAGCCCCCCGAGATCCCGGAGCGCGTGCTGCACATCGGCAACCAGATGCATGCGAACGAGATCGTCACCACCAAGGCGGGCGACCGCGCGCACATCGTCTTCCTCGACGGCTCCGCGCTGACGGTCGGGCCCAACGCCTCGATCACGATCGACAAGTTCGTCTACGATCCCGCCAAGAAGAGCGGCGACATGGCGCTCACCGCGACGCGCGGCGTGTTCCGCTTCGTGGGCGGCGCGATCAGCAAGAACAGCGAGGTCGTGATCAAGACTCCCTCGGCGACCATGGGCATCCGCGGCGGCATCGCGACCTTCACCGTCGCGCCGTCGGGCGCCACGACGGCCAACTTCCTGTTCGGCGGATCCCTCACGCTGATCAGCCAGGGCGTGACGCAGACCACGACGACGCCCGGTTCGCAGGTGGTCGTCCAGCCCGGCCTGCCGCCGGCGCCGCCGGTGCCGATTCCCCCGGGCGGCCTCCAGGCGGATCGTGCGCTCCTGTCGGCCTCGCAGGGCGCCGGTCCGGGCGGCGGCAACCCGGGCAACACGGCCGTCCCGGCAGCGGCCGCCACCCCCGGGCCACCGGCGCTGGGCCAGATCGCCAACGCCCTGTCGAACTCGGGCTTCAGGGCCGCGAACTCGGCCGTGCCGCCGGCGGCCGCCAGGGCCGCCATCCCGGCAGCACAGCAGGCGCAGCTTTCGGTGGCCGCGGTCGCTGCGGCAGCTCCATCGGCGGCGGCAGGACCGCAAGGAGCCGCCGGTCCGCTGCAGACGGCGGGGCCCTTGCAGAGCGCCAGTCCGGCAGAGAGCGCCGCCGGCGCGCAGCAGGGCGCCGCCGGGGCGCAGCAGGGGGCGGGGCCGTTGCAGAGCGCCGGTCCGCTGCAGGCGGCGGGACCGCTCCAGTCGGCCGGACCGCTGCAGTCGGCCGGCCCGTTGCAGAGCGCCGGTCCGCTGCAGAACGCCGGGCCGCTGCAGACGGCCGCGCCGCTGCAGAACATCGCGCCGGTCGCCGGCACGCCGGGCGGCCTGCAAGGTGCCGCGCCGCAAGGCGGAGGCCCGCTGGTGCCGTCCACGCCGGCGCCGCAGGCGATCGCCGCGAACGCCCTGGCCGGCCCGGTGGTTTCGATTCCCGCGATCATGCAGGCCGTGCAGCAGTTGACACCGCAGGTCACACCGCCGCCGTCGTCACCGCCGCCGCCCACCCCGGATCCGCCGACGTCCGGTCCGCCGCCGTCGCCGCCGCCGACGCCGCCGACACCGTCACCGCCGCCACTGCCCCCGGTGCCGCCGCCGCCAACCGTTGTCGTGCTTTCACCGAACTGAACGGGTTCTTCGCGAACTCCACTCGGCGACCAAACCTCAGGCTGCGGAGCGGCCGGGAGGGCCGCGTCTCGAAGCCTGGCAACGCACAAGGTGCTCGATGATTGGGTGACCTCTCCCAGGGGTGAGGTCACTTATCGATTGGGGGACCTCCCCTAGGGGTGAGGTCACTTATCGATTGGGGGACCTCCCCTAGGGGTGAGGTCCCCAGGGCGCCGCGTTCAGGAGCTTGACCTCCTGGGTCATGACGAGCGGCCGGAACTTCGCGGCGAAGCCCTCCATGAAGGCCGGGTCGGCGAAGACGGCGGCCCAGTGGGCGCGGCGATGGGCATCGTCGGCGAACTTCCAGAGATGGACGAGCTGGTTGATCGTGCCGGTGTCGCCCTGGAAATAGCCGACGAGGTTCTTCGCGTGCCCGCCCCTGTCGAGCGCCGGAAAGCCGAATTGCTGATAGAGCTTCACGGCCTCGGCCATCTTGCCGACGTAGAGCGTGTAGGTGCGCAGTTCATAGAGCGCCATGCGGTTCCTCTCCCTTGTGCCCGCGCAGTCTATTCGACAGGCTCGCCGCGATGGACATCGAACTTTCCCGTGATGCGAAACAGGTCGTGGCCGATTGGCTCGGCCGCCTGAACCTCGCGCTCGAGGCGCGCGACGCGCCGGCCGTGGCCGCGCTGTTCCGCGCCGACGCCGACTGGCGGGACATCGTGGCGCTGACCTGGACGATCGAGACGGTGAGCGACCGCGAGACGGTGGCGCGGCGGCTGGTCGAGGCGGCGGCGGCGACCGGCGCGCGCGACTTCGCGGTCGATCCGGAGCGCTTCCCACCGCGCGACGTCGAGCGCGCGGGCGTGGCCTGCGTCGAGGCGATCCTGACGTTCGAGACGAAGGTCGGGCGCGGTGCCGGCATCCTGCGCCTGAAGCGCAGCGACTGCCGCGCCGGAGATTCGCTGGCGTGGAGCTTCGTCACCACCCTGCGCGAGCTCAAGGGGCACGAGGAGGAGACGGTGCGCGAGGCGGCCGAGGAGCCGGCCTTCGAGCGCGACTTCCACGGGCCCAACTGGCTCGACCGGCGGCGACGGTCGACACGCTACGAGGATCGCGAGCCCGACGTGCTGATCGTCGGCGGCGGCCATGCCGGCGTCACGGCGGCAGCCTGCCTCGGGGCGCTGGGGCTCGACGCGCTGGTGGTCGACCGAATGGAGCGGGTCGGCGACAACTGGCGCAAGCGCTATCACGGGCTGAAGCTGCACAACACCAAGCACAGCAACCACTTCCCGTATCTCCCCTTCCCCAGGACCTGGCCGAAATACATCCCCAAGGACAAGATCGCGAACTGGATCGAGTCCTACGTCGAGACGATGGAGATCGACTTCTGGACGCGCACCACCTTCGAGGGCGCGACCTGGGACCCGGTGGCGCGGCGCTGGACGGCGCAGCTCCGGCTCGTTGTGGCGGACGGCGCCGGCCGCACGCTCCATCCGAAGCACATCGTCATGGCGACCAGC
>CAYRBQ010000381.1:0-4482 GCA_964422305.1 uncultured Reyranella sp.
CCTCTATGATCCCGACGGTGTCGGCGTCGAGCTGAACTTCCCGGCACCCTGAACGACCGTCTGAGGAGAGCATAGATGGGCAAGCGCATTGCAGTGGTCGGAACAGGCGCCCTGGGCGGCTATGTCGGCGGTTATCTCGCCAACGCGGGCCTCGACGTCACCCTGATCGACTTCTGGCCGGAGAACATCGAGACCATCCGCAAGAACGGACTCGAGCTCGATGGCGTGACGCCGGAGGAAAAGTTCACGGTCAAGAACGCCAAGACCATGCATCTCACCGAGATGCAGGACCTGTCGCGCCAGAAGCCGATCGACATCGCCTTCGTGTCGATGAAGTCCTACGACACCGAGTGGGCGACGCAGCTCATCAAGCAGTACCTCTCGCCCGACGGCTACGTCGTCTCGCTGCAGAATTGCCTGAACGAGGAGCGCATCGCGGGCGTCGTCGGCTGGGGCAAGACGGTCGGCATGGTGGCCTCGCTGATCTCGGTCGACATGTACGAGGCCGGCAGGATCCGCCGCACCATCGCCAAGGGCGGCGACAAGCACACCGTGTTCCGCGTCGGCGAGGTCCACGGCCGCATCACCAAGCGCGTCGAGGAGCTGCGCGAGATGGTCGGCATGATCGACAGCGCCAAGACCACGACCAACCTGTGGGGCGAGCGCTGGTCCAAGCTCTGCCAGAACGGCATGAAGAACGGCGTCTCGGCGGCGACCGGCATGACCGGCATCGACTGCGACCGCAACGACGCGGTCCGCCGCTTCTCGATCAAGCTCGGCGGTGAGGCGGTGCGCGTCGGCCAGGCGCTGGGCTACCAGATCGAGAAGATCGGCAAGTTCGAGCCCGAGCTGCTCGCCCGCGCGTCCGAGGGCGACAGGGCCGCCCTCGACGAGGTCGAGGCGATCCTGCGGCCGGGCTCCAACACCAACCCGAACCCGCGCGCCGACATCCAGCGCCCTTCCATGGCGCAGGACATCATCAAGGGCCGGCGCACCGAGATCGAGTTCATGAACGGCTACGTGGCCGAGCGCGGCAACTATATAGGCGTGCCCGCACCCACCCACACCAAGCTGACCGAGATCGTGAAGAAGGTGGAGCGCAAGGAGCTGAAGCCATCGGCCGCGCTGCTGGGCGGCTGATGGAAGACATCATCGACCAGCTCGCGGGCATCGCCCCGGGCTCGAAACTCGACGCGATCCGCGCCCATCGCAGCGAAGCCCGCAAGCATGCCCAGGCGAGCTACGACTCGCTGTTCCGGCCACGCAGCATCGGTGGGGTCAGCGCCGACGAGCGCCACACGATCGCCTCCTTCGTGGCGAGCCTGCACGGCGAGCCCCGGACCGACGCGTTCTATGCCGCGAAGCTCCCGTCCGGCCTGCGCGCCGCCGTCGCCTCGGAGGTAACGTCGGCGCGGAGCAAAGGCCCCTACGGCCGCTTCCCCAAGGGACCCCTGTCGGCCGAGGACGCACCCGGCCCGACCTGGAAGGTGAGCGACGCCGGGCGCAAGGCGCTGGGTCCGCGGCTGGCCGCGGCGCTGGAGCACACGCACATGCTGGTGTTCCATCCCCGCGATGCCGCACCGCCGTCGCTGCAATCGCTGCTCGACGCCGGCTGGTCGACGACCGATATCGTCACGATCTCCCAGCTCGTGTCGTTCCTCAGCTACCAGATCCGGGTCATCGCCGGCCTGACCGTCCTTGCGAGCACGCCATGACCGAGAAGACCCTGACGCCGCCGCCGCACACCGAACCGGCGACCTTCACCCGCGACATGCTCGACTGGCTGCCGTGGATCGAGCCGATGGCCGAGGCCGAGATGACCGAGCGGCATCTCGCGAGCCTTGTCGATGCGAGCCGCGTGAAGTCGCCGTATTTTCGACTGCTGGCGCGCGATCCCGATGTGCTCGAGGCGCGCACCCTCACCGACAAGGACATCTTCTACAATCCCGCGGCCGGTTTGCCGCGTGCCGAGCGCGAGCTGGCGGCGGCGGCGACCTCCCGGCTGAACGGTTGCATCTACTGCGCCTCGGTGCATGCGCGCCACGCCGTCACCTACTCCAAGCGCGCCGACGACGTGCAGCGCCTGCTCGACGAGGGCGTCGAGGCCAAGATGGACGAGCGCTGGGAAGCGATCGTGGCCGCTTCGGTGGCGCTCACCGAGCTTCCCATGAAGTTCGGCCCCGCGCATGTCGAGCGGCTGCGCGAGGCGGGCCTCGACGATCCTGCCATCGCCGATCTGATCGGCGCGGCCTCGTTCTTCAACTGGGCGAACCGGCTGATGCTGTCGCTCGGTGTGCCGGCGACGCAGCCGGCCAAGACGAAAGCTTAGGCCGGCAGCAGGTTCAGCTTGCGCAGGAGTTCGCGCTCCTCCTGATAGGTCCTGGTCATCAGGGCCTGATAGGCCGGACCATCGAGCAGCAGCAGCGGCTGGTCCATGCTCTCGAGGAACTGGATGTGCTTCGGCTCCTGCGCGGCCTCCCGGAAGGCGTAGGCGAGCACCTTCACCACGGCGGGATCCATGCCCTTGGGCCCGACCAGTCCGCCGGGGCTGTCGACCACGATATCGTAGCCGAGCTCCTTCACGGTCGGCACGTCGGGGAAGCGCTTGGCCCGCTCCGCCGTGAACACTGCCAGGAGGCGAAGCTTGCCGGCCTGGACCATCGGCGCCCAGCCCGAGGATTCCGACGCGAAGTCGATCTCGCCACCCAGCAGGGCGCGTAGCGTGTCGGCCGTGCCGCGATAGGGCGCGTGCGTCCAGGCGAGGCCCTGCGCCATGCCGATACGTTCCATGGCGAGGTGTTGCGTCGAGCCGATGCCGAGCGTGCCCCAGTTGAGCTTTCCGGGATTGGCCTTGGCGTAGGCCAGCAGCTCCGGCAGCGTCTTCCACGGTGCCTCGGTGCGCACGACCACGCCCATCACGAAGCCGGTGATCTGCAGGATGTAGGTGAGGTCCTTCAGCGGATCGTAGGTCAGCGACTTGTTGAGCAACGGCTGGCGCAGCACGCCCATGTGCATCTGGGAGATCGTGTAACCGTCGGGCTTGGCCTCCTGCAACGCCAAAGCGCCCAATACACCCGCTGCGCCGCCCTTGTTCTCGACGACGACCGGCTGGCCGAGCTTCCTGGAAACCGACTCGGCCAAGATGCGGAATCCACTGTCGGCCGGGCCGCCCGCCGCCCAGGGAATGATCAGCCGGATCGGCCGGTCGGGAAAGCGCGCCTGTGCCCTTGCAGCACCCGCAGATGCGAATGGAAGAAGAGGCGCGCCGGCCAACGCCGCGCGCCGCGTGATCTTGGTCATACCCATACCCCCAGTCCCCGTTCCCGCACTTTGGCGGCGCGGGAGACGGGCAGCAAGAGGCAGGCCAACAGAGCTGCTAGTACGGCAGGCCGTAGTAGCCCGGGTTGCCCCACTCGCCCCAATCCCAGTCGCTGTCGACGGCATTGTCCATGGCAGTCGGGCTGTAGGGATCGTCCGAGAAGTTGGCCCGCATCGCCTGGTCCATCATCTGCTTCGAAGCGATCTTGATGTAGGCGTTGTAGTTGTCGGGCGTGCCCATGTAGAGGCAGCCGCACATGGTCGGGTCGGCGTACACCCAGACCGTCTTGCCCTGGTAGTTCTTCCGCGTGAGCTTGTGCGGCGGCAGCTTCTTGAACTGTGCGGTCTGGCCTGGCGTCTTCAGCGACACGGTCTTGAAGCCGGCGTCGGACAGCATGTCCTGCTTGGACTCCATCTTGGGCGTGTGCGAGCAGGCCGCGAGGGCAGCCGCCGTGGCGACGACGAGGAAGGACTTGAGAGACATCGCGCGGACCTCCTAGGCGGCGACCCGGAGGCCCGCCTTCGCATCCTCTTTGATCATGTCAGCCCCCTTCTCCGCAATCATGATCGTGGGGGCGTTGGTGTTGCCCGACGGCACGGTCGGCATGATCGAGGCGTCGATCACGCGCAGCCCCGCGACGCCGTGCACGCGCAGCCGGTCGTCGACCACCGCCATCGGGTCGGAGCCCATCTTGCAGGTTCCGATGACATGGTAGGTCGTCTGGCCGGTGCGGCGGGCGAAGTCGAGCCACTCGTCGTAGCTCTGGACCTTGTCGCCGGGGTTGTTTTCGAAGGCGATGTACTTCGCCATTGACGGGTGCGAGACGATCTTGCGGGCGATCTGCATGCCCGCGACCGTGGCGTCGCGGTCGATCTGGGCCGACAGGAAGTTCGGCCGGATCGCGGGCTCGGTGCCGGGTACGCCTGACTTGATGTGGATCGAGCCGCGCGAGTCGGGCCGGCACTGGCCGATCACGACCGTCATGCCCGGATCCTTCTCCAGCATGCGCTTCTGCGCCGAGTCATAGCTCGCATGCGCCATGTGGAACTGCATGTCGGGCGATTCGAGGCCGGGCCGCGTGCGCACGAAGCCGTAGACCACGCCGGCGGTCAGCGCCAATGCGCCGCGTCCGGTGGTGTAGTACTTGATCACTTCTTTCACCA
>CAYRBQ010000382.1:0-4478 GCA_964422305.1 uncultured Reyranella sp.
CTGGTCGCGTTCGGTGCCTATCTCCTGTTCGGCCTGCTGATCCTGCCGCTGCGCTGCTGGTGGCAGGCCTATCTGCTGCGCTACCTCGTGACCCACAGCCGTGCCGGCGACGTGCTGTTCGCCACGGCGATCACGACCCGCCAGATGTGGGGCTTCCTGGTGCTGAACTACTTGATCGTGATGCTGACCCTCGGTATCGGCTGGCCGTGGGTGATGCATCGCACGGTGAAGCTGATCGCCGCCCAGCTCTGGATCTACGGCGCGCCCGACGGGACGGCGGTGCGCCAGCCCGCCGATCGCGGCCCGGGCTACGGCGAAGGCCTGCTCGACATGTTCGACGTGAGCGGGGTCTAGGATGGTCGGCCGCTACTACAACGGCGAGAGCGCCGCCGTCGAGGAAGTGGCGCTGCGCGTCACAAGCCACGAGCTGGTGCTCTACCGGTCGGGCGACTCCGCCGTCGTGGCACGCTGGCCGGTGGCGGATCTCGCGGTGCTGGGCGATTCGCGCCACGAGGCGGCGCCACCGGTGGTGCTGCGCGGCAGCGATGCCCGTCTCGTCGTCGAGGATCCCGCCTGGCGCGCCGAGCTCGCCTCGCTGGTGCCGGTGCTGGCGCCGCTGTCGCTGCAGCCGGTTCGGGTCGGCCGGCACCTCGCGGGCTTCTCGTTGGCGCTGGTCGCCCTGGTGGGTGTGTTCTGGGGCGCGATCGAGTACGGCACCGAGCATGCGGCACCACTGCTGCCCTACAGCCTGCAGGCGAAGCTGGGGGAGTCGGTGCTCGATGAGCTGCTGGCCGACAAGGAGGAATGCACCGGCAAGGCGGGCCTCGCCGCGATCACCCGCCTGGCCAACGATCTCGCGACGGAAGCGGGATACAAGCACAAGGTCAGGGTGCACATCGTCGAGGGCGGCCCGGTCAACGCCTTCACCCTGCCGGGGTCCATCTTGGTCTTCTATTCCGATCTGATCGACCAGGCGAAGGACAGCTCGCAGGTCGCGGGCGTCCTGGCACACGAGATCGGCCACGTCGTGCATGAGCATCCGACCAAGGGGCTGGTGAAGGCCTATGGCGTCGACCTGCTGCTGAAGATCCTGAGCGGCGGCTACTCCGACATCCTCAACACGCTGGGTTCCGGCGGCAGCGTCCTGCTCGCCCTGCGCAACGGCCGTGCCTTCGAGCGCGAGGCCGACGCTACCGGCGTGCGGCTGCTCGAGCAGCGCGGGCTGCGCGCCGACGGCGTGGCGAGTTTCTTCGAGCAGATGCTCGGGAAGGAGCCGAAGGACGCAGCCGACATCGCCGGCATCTGGTCGAGCCATCCCCCGACCGCCGAGCGCATCGCCGCAACCAGGCGCTCGACCGCCGGCCGGCCGGCCTTTTCCAGCAGCGAGTGGCAGGCGCTCCGGAACGTCTGCAAGTGAGCGCCGGTCAGTCGCGCCGCAACCTGATCTCGACCTCACGCTCGACGTAGCGCCATTCCTCGCTCGCACGCAGTTCGTCCAGCAGGGCGCCGAATACGGTTTCGTGCTCGGGAGCGAACTCGAACCAGGTGAGGAAGTCAAACGGCTCACCGAGATCGCGTGCGTGATGCAGCCGTCGTGCGACGGCAGGCAGATACTTCATGGACAAGGCGATGTGTCGCGATCGGTCCTCGAACACCGCCCGGCGTTCGTCCTGGGCCATCGACCACCAGGCTTCCGACTTGCGGATCGGGATGAGGACGGCGCGGGTCGCTTCGGGACGGCCGAGGCCTGCCTGGACCGCGACCAAGTCCTTAAGCTCTCCTGCGGTCGTATAGCGCGGATGGCTGACGACGCCGCGCAGGCTCCAGGTGCCGCTCGGAGGAGCCGACTCGCTGCCATGGACCGCAAGGCGTGACGCCGCAGGCAGGCCAGCACCGGCGATGGCCGAGACGCTGTCGATTCGCCATCCACCTTTGGCTCCGGCGGTGAAGGAGGTCGTGAAGGGCGGCGGCATGCCGATCCAATTGCAAGACGCGCGCCGAATCCTCCGCTATGAAGCCGCATGCCCGCGCGCATCGTGCTTGCCACATCGACCAGCGATTCCGAACTCACCGAGTCCGACCGTCTCTACGCCCAAGCGCTCGTGAGCCGGGGCCATATCGTCACCGTCGCGCCGTGGGATGGACCTCGTATGCCTTTCGACGGCGCCGATGCCGTCGTGCTGCGCGCCACTTGGGGCTACTACCGCACGCCGGATGCGTTCCGGGCATGGACCGAGGCGACGGCCGCCGCGACTCGCCTCTTCAATTCGATCGACCTGGTGCGCTGGAACCTGCGCAAGGACTACGTGGGCAAGCTCGCCGCCGCCGGCGTGCGCGTACCGAAGAGCCATGTCTTGGCATGCGATGTGTCGGCCATCGAACGCATCTTCGAAATGACCGGCTGGAGCTGCGCGGTCGTGAAGCCGGCGACGGGCGCTTCCGGCTATTCGGTCGAGTTGCTGCAGCGTGCAACGCTCGGGTCGCAGGTCGCTGGCCTCGGCGAGGAGGCCCGAACGGCCGGGGTGGTGGTGCAGGAGTTCCTGCCCGAGATCGCCGAGGGTGAGCTTTCGTTGATTTACTTCGACGGCGTCTTCAGCCATGCGATCCGCAAGCGCCCACCGCCCGGCGAGTTCCGCTCGAACTCGCGCTACGGACCGACCCGCACTTCGGAGACTCCATCGCAGGCGGTCGTCGACCAGGGCGCCGCCTGTCTCGCGGTCCTTCCGGAGCTTCCCCTCTATGCCCGCGTCGACGGCGTCGTGCGCGACGGCATGCTGATCGTCATCGAGGTCGAGGTGCTGGAGCCGGCGCTCTTCATGGAGTTCGATCCGCCCTCGGCCGAGCGGTTCGCGGCGGCGACGCTGCGGCGTGTCGACGGCGCGAGGCGCTGAAGGTACGGTGCCGTCATGAGGGGATGGGGGTGGGGAATAGCGGCGGCCATTGTCCTGGCGGCGCCCGGGGCGGGGGCCCAGACCGTGAATCCGCTCGAGAGTGGCAGGGGCTTCCACCAACGCTGCGTGTCGCGCGGCGACGCCGTGAGCCAGATGACGACCTGCATGACTTTCGTGCTCGGCATGCATGAAGCCGTGCGTTCGCTGGCGGAAAGGGCGCGGGTGCAGATCTGCTTCGAGGGCGAGCCGCACGACACCGTGGCGGTGTTCATCGAGTACCTGAAGCGCAACCCGGCCAAGCTCGGCGAGCGCACCGCCGATCTCTACCTGCTGGCCATGGCTGAAGCCTTTCCCTGTCCACGCCGTCCGCGCAGCTAGGGCTCAGCCCTTGAGGCGCTGTCCGCCCACCTTGTGGTCCTTCAGGATGTCGGGGCGGAAGGCGAGGCCGTGGCCAGGCCGCTCGGGCGGGCTCATCGTGCCGTCCTTCGAGGGCAGGATCGGCTCGATCCAGAGATCGTCGTTCCAGTCCATGTATTCGAGCCAGCTCGCGTTTGGGATCGAGGCGAGCAGGTGGACCATCGTCTCGTGAAAGAGATGTGGTGCGATTCGGATGCCCCACGGCTCGGCCGCGGCTGCGATCTTGCGCAGCTCGGTGTAGCCGCCGCGCATCGGGTCGGGCTGCAGGATCGGCACCGGGTGCGGCGCCTCGAAGAACGGACGGAGGTCGTTGCGCGTGAAGTGGCTCTCGCCGCCCACGATGCGCGTCTTGAGCGCGGCCGCGATGCGCCGGTAGCCGGTGAAGTCCTCGGCGATCACCGGCTCCTCGAGCCAGTAGGGATCGAACTCGTCGATGCGATGGCCGGCCTGGATGGCGGTGTCGGCGTCCCAGCCCATGTTGACGTCGATCATGATCTCGATGCCGTCGCCCATCTGTTCGCGCATGGCGCGCACATTCTGCACGTCCTCGCGCCACGGCCTGATGTGGGCGACCTGCATCTTGATCGCCTTCAGTCCTTGTGCGGTGAATTCCCTGGCGCGCGCGATCATGCCGTCGCGGCCGAGCCCGCGGAAGCAGCCCGAGCCGTAGGCCGGCACCGCTGTGCGCGCCGCGCCCCACAGGCGAAACAGCGGCAGGCCGGCACGCTTGCCGACGATGTCCCACAGCGCCATGTCGACGGCGCTCTGGGCGAACACCGTCACACCCTTGCGGCCCAGCCAGAAGTTGCTGCGGTAGAGCACCTGCCAGATCGCCTCGACCTCGGTGGCGTCGCGGCCGATGACGTGCGGGGCGATCAGCTCCTTCATGCAGGCATCGAGCGTGTCGAGGCCGCCGCGCAGCGGCATCAGGTAGCTCATGCCGACCAGCCCGCCCTGGGTCTCGATCTCCAGCACATAAAGGTCGCGGAACGGCGCCGACAGGATGCCGGCAGCCGGCGGCGTACCGCGCCACGGCACCTGGAGGAGCGTGGAGCGCAGCTCGACGATGGTCGTGGGCGTGGTCATGAGCGGTATCTCCCCGGGCGTCGGCCCACTATGATGCGGCCCGCATGAGCCAGTCCAACCGCATCTATCTCTTCGACACCACCC
>CAYRBQ010000383.1:0-4476 GCA_964422305.1 uncultured Reyranella sp.
GCTGTTCTCGACCGGCGACGGCCACGGCGTGCAGGGCGACGGCGAGGTCTGCATCACCGCGCTCGAGACCTCGCTCTCGGGCACCTTCCGCTTCACCGTGCGCAAGGACATGAAGCTCAACAACCCGCGCGCCGAGACGGCGACGCACTGGATCACTCACGGCTTCGACCAGGACCTCGACGACGCGGCCAAGGAAGCGCTGCGCGACATGATCCGCCTGATCACCGCCAAGACGGGACTGAAGCCCGAAGACGCCTACATGCTCTGCAGCCTGCAGGCCGACCTGCACGTCACCCAGACGGTCGACGGCAACAAGGGCATCCACTGCATGATCGAGAAGAAGCTGATCGGCGGCTGACGTCCGGATGCGCGAGCCCCTGCTCCTCGACGAGGCCGTGGCGCGGCGCGACGACGCCGAGTGGGCGCGCCACGCGCTGGAGCTGATCCAGAACGACCAGCGCCGGTCGGCCGACACGCACCTCCTGCGTCTCGACATCCCGGCGCTGGAGGGGATCGACATCTACCTCAAGGACGAGTCGACCCATCCGACCGGCAGCCTGAAGCACCGGCTGGCGCGCTCGCTCTTCCTGTTCGGCATCTGCAACGGCCGCATCCGCCACGACACGCCGATCGTCGAGGCCTCGTCGGGCTCGGCGGCGATCTCGGAGGCCTATTTCGCGCGCCTGCTGGGGCTTCCCTTCCATGCCGTGATGTCGGCCTCGACCTCGGCGGAGAAGGTGCACGAGATCGAGCGCCAGCACGGCCAGTGCCACCTGGTTGCCGACGGCAAGGGGATCTATGCCGCCGCCGAGCAGCTCGCGAAGGAGCTGGGCGGCGTCTACATGGACCAGTTCACCTACGCCGAGCGCGCGACGGACTGGCGCGGCAACAACAACATCGCCGAGTCGATCTTCGAGCAGATGAGCCGCGAGCTTCATCCCGTGCCGAGCTGGATCGTCATGAGCGCCGGCACCGGCGGCACCTCGGCGACCTTGGGCCGCTATATCCGCTACAAGCGCTTTGCCACGCGGCTCTGCGTCGCCGATCCGGAGTTCTCGGCTTTCTTCGAGGCCTTCTCCAAGGGCAACCCGGCCGCGACCAGCGAGAAGGGCTCGCGCATCGAGGGCATCGGGCGACCGCGGGTCGAGCCCTCCTTCGTGCCCAACGTCATCGACCGCATGATGCGCGTGCCCGACGTCTCCTCGCTCGCCGCCATGCGCGTCCTCTCGCGCCAGCTCGGCCGCAAGGTCGGCGGCTCGACCGGCACCAACTTCTTCGCGCTCTGCCTGCTCGCCTCGCGCATGCGCGCCGACGGGCTCAAGGGCTCGCTGGTCTCCCTGATCTGCGACAGCGGCGAGCGCTACGGCCACACCTACTACGACGACGCCTGGATCGCGGCGCAGGGCTTCGACCTCTCGCCGCACGAGCGGACGATCGAGGCGTTCCTCGCGAGCGGCGAGCCGCTCGTCTAGGCCCTACTGCTGCACCCGCGGCGCGCGCTGGGTCGGCCGCGGCAGGATGACCGGCGTCTCCGGCAGCGGCAGGGTCGCTGCCTTGGGCTTCTCGCCGAGCTGCTCCGTCCCCGGGATCGGTACGGTTGCCTGGTTCCTCGAGTTGGGCCCGGCGGTCGCGCCACCGCCCGGCGCGATGGGCGGGCCGGACTCGTTGTTCCCACTGAAATCCTCGTTGAAGCGCTGGATCTGGCCGTGTGCGGTGCCGGCCCCGATGGCCAGGGCGATCGTCGCGATCAGAACGGCTCTCATCGGACATCTCCGGGTTGATGCCTGTTCAACCCGGAACGGAGCCGTTCGTTGCGCGGCGCGGGCGAAATCAGGCCGGCTGCAGGCGCGCGGCTGCCGATGCCGGCCGTGCCGGGAAGGCGAGCGCCATCGCAACCGCCGCGAGGCCGACGCCGAACGAGCCGACATAGAGGAGCCCGTAGCCGCCGAAATTGTCGAACAGCCAGCCGCCGGCCGCCGGGCCGAGCGCCATGCCGAGGCTGGAGATCATGGCGGCGCCGCCGAACACCGTGCCCATGATGCGCATGGGGAAGTATTCGCGGGCGATCACGGCGTAGAGCGGCATCACGCCGCCGTAGGCCATGCCGAACAGGATGGCGACGGCATAGAACTCGCCGGCGCTGCGGGCGAAGTAGTAGGCGCCGGCGCCGATCGCCTGGACCATCAGGCCGAGCACCACGATGCGGCGGGCGCCGTAGCGGTCGCCCAGCACGCCGAACAGCAGCCGGCCCGCGAGGCCGGCGATGCCCTCGGCGCTGTAGATCGTGACCGCCGTCATGGCCGGCAGGCCGCAGGCCAGCGCATAGCTCACGACGTGGAAGATCGGGCCGGAGTGCGCGGCGCAGCAGAAGAAGAAGGTGAGCGACAGCACGATGAACTGCGGCGTGCGCAGCGCCCGGCCGACCGTCAGCCCCTCGCCGCCTTCGGCCGGCGCGCCGGGGGCGCCCTGCTCCGCGGTCGGTGCGGCGCGCACCAGTAGCGCCGCGGGGACCAGCAGCACCCACGAGACGACGCCGATGATCAGGAACGAGGTGCGCCAGTCGTAGGACTGGATCAGCCACTGCGCGAACGGCGCCACCGTCATCGGCGCCACGCCCATGCCGGCCGAGACCAGCGAGACGGCGAGGCTGCGGCGACGGTCGAACCAGCCGGTGACGGTGGCGATCATGGGCGCGAAGACGGCGCCGGCGGCGACGCCGACCACGATGCCGTAGATGAGCTGGAACTGCAGCAGGCTGGCCGCGCGGCTCGCCAGCACCAGGCCGAGACCCAGCAGCAGCGTGCCCGAAACCACGACGATGCGCGGCCCGAAGCGGTCGGTGAGCGCGCCCCAGCCGAAGGCCGCGACGCCCATCACCAGGAAGTCGATGGTCATGGTGGTCGAGATGCCGGTGCGCGACCAGCCGGTCGCCTCCGACATCGGCTGCAGGAACACCGCCAGCGAGAACAGCGCACCGATCGCCACGCAGCCCAGCAGCGAGCCCGCGGCGACGATCACCCAACCATAAGGACGTTCCATGGTCGAACCCTCCATGACAAACACTTAACTTGATAGTTAAGTATTGGCAAGGGGGCCGTCAAGCTCACTCCGGCTTGATGCCGGCATCCTTGATCAGCTTGCCGAAGCGCTCGTATTCCCGGGCGTTGAACCTGGCGAACTCCGCGACGCTCATGCCGCCCGGCTCGCCGCCGAGGCCGCGCAGCTTGGCCTGCACGTCGGGCAGCGCGACGGCCCTGGCGAGCTCGGCCTGCAGGCGCGCCACGATCTCGGGCGGCGTGCCGGCCGTCACGTAGACGGCGTACCAGGTCGTCATGTCGAAGCCCGGGAGGTCCGCCTCGATCAGGGTCGGAACGTCGGGCAGCTCGGCGCTGCGCTTCGCGCTCGTCACGGCGAGCGGCTTGAACTTGCCACCCTTGATCTGGCCCATCGCCGACGAGGTCGTGTCGAACATCATCTCGACGTTGCCCGAGATGATGTCGAGATGGGCCTGGGCGCTGCCCTTGTAGGGGACGTGCATGCCCTTCACGCCGGCCGCCGCGTCGAACGCCTCGCCCGCGATGTGCTGCGTGCTGCCGACGCCCGACGAGGCGTAGCGGAACGCGCCGGGCTTGGCCTTCATCGCCGCGATCAGTTCCTTCACCGAGGAGGCCTGCACTGCAGGCCCGACGACCAGCACGTTGGGAACGCTGACCACGAGGCCGATCGGCGTCAGGTCCTTGATGGGATCGAAGGAGAGCTTCAGGAGATGCGGCGCGATCGCCTGGCCGGTGTTGGTCGCCACCAGCAGCGTGTGGCCGTCGGCCGGCGCCTTGGCCGTCAGGTCGGCGGCGATGGTGTTGGAGGCGCCGGGCTTGTTCTCGACCAGGAAGGTGCCCTTCATCTGCTCGGCGAACTTGTCGGCCAGCATGCGGGCCACGATGTCGGTGCCGCCACCGGCATTGGCGCCGACCATCAGGCGCACGGGCTTGCTCGGGTAAGCGGCGGGCGCGGTCTGCGCCGCAGCGACGGCGGGCACGAGCAGGCTGGCTGCCGCCAGCAGCAGATTGAGCTTCATCACGGGCGTCCCTCTTCGTTCATTCGCTTATCCTCCCCCGTTTCGGGGGAGGTGTCGTCGTCTTACGACGACGGAGGGGGTCATGGCCGCGAGCCTTTCGACCCCCTTCGCCGCGTAAGACGCGGCACTTCCCCCGCGATGACGCGGGGGCAGAGAAGAATCCTACGGCGCCGGTTCGACCTTCAGTTCCGTCCCTTGTACCGCGGCCACCCGAACGCGGGTACCCTTGACCATGTCGGGTCCGGTAACCGCCCAGCTTCCGTCGCCCAGCGTGATGCGGCCGCGGCCGTTCAGGATTGCCGAGTCGAGCACGAAGACCTGCCCGACCAGCGCATCGCCGCGGGCGTTCAGCGAGTTGGGCTTGCTGTCGATGTACTGCAACCGCCGCAGCGTCTTGCGCA
>CAYRBQ010000384.1:0-4472 GCA_964422305.1 uncultured Reyranella sp.
CCTGCCAGAGCCTGCTGACGTACCAGTCCGACATGGCGCTGGCCGGCGGCGTCTCGATTACCTTCCCGCAGAAGCGCGGCTACCTGCACCAGGAAGGCGGCATGGTCTCGCCCGACGGCGTCTGCCGGCCGTTCGACGACCGCGCCGGCGGCACGATCTTCGGCGACGGCGCCGCCCGCGGCCGGCTGAAGCGGCTCGGCGACGCGATCGAGGACGGCGACCACATCCACGCGGTGATCCGCGGCAGTGCGGTCAACAACGACGGCGCCGACAAGGTGGGCTTCACGGCGCCGAGCGTGCGCGGCCAGTCGGAGGTCATCGCCTCGGCGATCGCCGCCGCCGGCGTCGACGCCCGCACCATCGGCTATGTCGAGTGCCACGGCACGGCGACGCCGCTCGGCGACCCCATCGAGTTCGACGGGCTGGTGCGCGGCTTCGGCGCCCAGAAGGTCGAACAGCCCTACTGCGCGCTGGGCTCGGTGAAGGCCAATGTCGGGCATCTCGACGCCGCGGCGGGCGCGACCGGCCTGATCAAGGCGGTGATGGCGCTGAAACACCGCGAGATCCCGCCGCTCACCAACTTCACGCGCCCCAACCGCCACATCGATCTCGCCGGCAGCCCGTTCTATTTCCCGGCCGCGCCGCTGCCCTGGATGCAGGGCACCGCGCCGCGCCGGGCCGGCGTGAGCTCGTTCGGCGTCGGGGGCACCAATGTCCACGTCGTCCTCGAAGAAGCGCCGCGGCCCGCGCCGCGGTCGGCTTCGGCCGCCCACGGCCACATCCTGCCACTGTCGGCGCGAAACGATGCCGCGCTGAGCGAAGCCGCCGCCGCCCTCGCCGACCATCTCGAGCACGCGCCCGCCGCCCAGATCGAGGACGTCGCCCACACCTTGCAGACCGGCCGTCGCGCCTTCGACCGTCGCGTCGCGGTTACCGCCGACTCGCGCGAAGACGCGATCAAGGCACTGCGCGCGCTGCCGCCCGCCGCCACGGCGCAAGGTACAGGCCGAGGGGAACGCCCGCCGCTGGTCTTCATGTTCCCCGGCCAGGGCGCGCAACACGCCGGCATGGCGCGCGACCTCCATCGCGATCATGCACTGTTCCGCCGGCTGGTCGACGAAGGCATCGCCATCGCTGGCCCCATCGTCGGTGATGGGCTGCGGGCCCAGCTCCTCGACCAGGAGGCGACCGGCGGTGACGCGACGCTCTTCGCGCAGCCCGGCCTGTTCATCTTCGAGTACGCGCTGGCACGGCTCTACATGTCCTGGGGCCTCGAGCCCGACGCCATGGTGGGCCACAGCGTCGGCGAGTTCGTCGCGGCGTGTCTCGCCGGCGTCTTCACCTTCGAGGAAGGCTGCCGCCTGGTGGCCGAGCGGGCGCAGGCGATGCAGGCGATGCCGCCGGGCGCCATGCTGGCGGTCCGCCTGCCCGAAGCCGAGCTGCGCGCCGAGCTGGGCGACGCGCTCGACCTCGCCGCCATCAACGCGCCCTCGCTGTGCGTCGCCGCCGGACCGAAGGCCGACATCGACGCGCTGAACGCGCGTCTGAGCGCGCGCGGCGTGATGTGCCGGCCGCTCGCCGTCAGCCACGCCTTCCATTCGCGCGCGCTCGATCCCGCGCTGCCCGCGATCGAACGCGCCGCGGCTGCGGTCGCGTTGCAGGCGCCGCAGCGTGCCTTCGCCTCCAGCGTCACCGGCGGCTGGGCGAGTGCGGCGCAGGCGACCGATCCGAAGTACTGGGCGCGCCACGGCCGCGAGCCGGTGCGCTTCGCCGATGCGCTGGCGACGGTGGCGCGCGAGCAGCCGTTCCTGCTGGAGGTCGGCCCGGGCCGCAACCTCGCGGGCCTCGCGGCGCAGATCGTCGATCGCCGCACCCTGCGCGGCGTGGCGGCCAGCCTGCCGGACGCCGAGACCGAGGATCTGCGCGAGGCGCTGGGCGCGCTGTGGAGCGCGGGCATCGAGGTCGACTGGACCCAGGTCGGCGCGCCCGAGGGGCGGCGGATCCCGCTGCCGACCTACCGCTTCCAGCGCACGCGGCACTGGATCGAACGCAGCCCGCGCCGCGTCGCCACGCCGCTGCCGGCGATCGAGGCCGAACCCGTCGCAGCCGCTGCACCCGTCGTCGCTGCGCCGGCGTCGCGGCTGGAGATACTGCAGGGCGAGATCGCCGACATCCTCGAGCACCTGTCCGGCGCGGCCGACATCGACCCGCGCGAGACCTTCGTCGACCTGGGCTTCGACTCGCTGCTGCTGGGCCAGGTAGCCCGCGCGGTCGAGCGCAAATTCAAGGTACGCATCACCTTCCGCCAGCTCCTGAAGGACATGCCGTCGGCGGCTTCCCTCGCCCGCCATCTCGACGCGACCCTGCCGGCCGATGCGGTGCAGCCGCAGCCCAAGGCCGCGATGCCCGCCGCTGCCGCGCCGCCGCCGGCCGACGACGGCGAGGCGCGCGTGCGGCTCTACCGGCCCTCCTCGGCCAAGGTGCCGGACACGCTCAGCAACGCGCAGCGCGACTACCTCGAGACGCTGGTGCGCCAGATCAACGAGCGCACGCCGCTCTCCAAGGCCAGGACGCAGCGCGACCGCGCGGTGCTGGCCGATCCGCGCACCGCCGCGGGCTTCCGCCAGGAGTGGAAGGAGCTCGTCTATCCGGTGATCGCAGCCAGCGCCAAGGGCTCGAAGATCCGCGACATCGACGGCAACGACTATGTCGACCTGGTGAACGGCTACGGCCAGACCATGTTCGGCCACTCGCCCGATTTCGTCACCGAGGCGATCGAGGCGCAGCTCAGGGACGGCTTCCCGATCGGCCCGCAGAGCCCGCTGGCCGGCGAGGTCGCGACGCTGGTCTCGGAGATGACGGGCGACGAGCGCGTCACCTTCTGCAACACCGGCTCCGAAGCGGTGATGGCCGCGATGCGCGTGGCGCGCGCGGTCACGGGCCGCGAGCGGGTGGTGGTGTTCGCGCACGACTATCACGGCCAGTTCGACGAGGTGCTGGTGAAGGCGGGCGGTGGCGCCGCGCGCGCCGCCGTGCCGGTGGCGCCGGGCATTCCGCCGGAGTCCGTGGCCAACATGACGGTGCTGCCCTACGGCGATCGCCGCAGCCTGGAGTGGATCGAGGCCAACGGCGGGGAGATCGCCGCCGTCATGGTCGAGCCGGTGCAGAGCCGGCATCCCGACCTCAGGCCCAAGGAGTTCCTGCAGAAGCTGCGCGCGCTCACCGAGGCGAGCGGCACGGCGCTGGTGTTCGACGAGATCGTCACCGGCTTCCGCGTCCACCCGGGCGGCATGCAGGCGGTGTTCGGCATCCGCGCCGACATGGCGACCTACGGCAAGGTGGTGGGCGGCGGCATGCCGATCGGCATCCTGGCCGGCAAGGCGCGCTTCATGGATGCGCTCGACGGCGGCATGTGGCGCTACGGCGACGAGTCGATCCCCGAGACCGCGCCGACCTTCTTCGCCGGCACCTTCGTGCGCCATCCGCTGGCACTGGCGGCCTGCAAGGCGGTGCTGCTGCATCTCAAGGCCGAAGGGCCGGCGCTGCAGGAGACGCTCGCCGCGCGCACGGGCGGGCTGGTGCAGCGGCTGAACGGCGAGCTGCAGCGACGCGGACTCGCGACGCGCCTCGAGGCCTATTCGAGCTGGTTCCACATGAACTTCGCGGCCGAGGGGCCGCTCGCCGCCCTGTTCTGGCCGCAGATGCGCCAGCTCGGCGTACACGTGCAGGACGGCTATCCCTGCTTCCTGACGACAGCCCATTCCGACGCCGACATCGCCGCCATCGAGAGCGCCTTCACGTCGACGCTCGATGCGCTGGAGCGGGGCGGCATCCTCGATGCGGCGCGCCATGCCGCGGCCGATTCCGCGCCGCTCACCGAGCCGCAGCTCGAGATCCTGGCCGCCGCCCAGCTCGGCGACGACGCCTCCTGCGCCTTCAACGAGGGCGTGAGCGTCGAGCTCGCGGGCGAGATCGACACGGCGGCCCTCGCGGCGGCGCTGAACGCCGTCGTGGCGCGGCACCAGGCGCTGCGCGGCCGCGTCGACCGCTCGGGCGAGCGCATGCACTTCGCGCGCAGCCTGACGCTCGATCTTCCGGTGCGCGACCTCTCGCAGGAGGCCGATCCGGCGGCCGCACTGGCCGGGCTGGTCGACGCCGAGGCGCGCACGCCCTTCGATCTCTGGAACGGCCCGCTGGTCCGCGCCGCGCTCGTGCGGCTGGCAGCGGATCGCCACGTGCTGGTCTTCACCGCCCACCACATCGTCTGCGACGGCTGGTCGGTCAACATCGTGCTGAACGACCTCGCGGCGCTCTATCGCGCAACGCGCGCCGGTGCGTCCGCCGACCTGGCGCCGGCGCCGCGCTTCGCCGACTATGCGGCCGCGCAAGGCGGGACGAAGGACGCGCGCGCCCAGGACCTCGCCTGGTGGGCCGGCCAGTTCGCCGATCTGCCGCCGCAGCCCGACCTGCCG
>CAYRBQ010000385.1:0-4452 GCA_964422305.1 uncultured Reyranella sp.
GCATGCCCGCATCGTGTGCTTCGGCAACGGCAAGCCTCTGCCGTCGCTCGACGCCAAGGTCTTCATCTCTTCGGCCGACTGGATGCCGCGCAACCTCGACCGCCGTGTCGAGCTGCTGTGTCCCGTCGAGAATCCGACGGTACGCGAGCAGGTCCTCGACCAGATCATGGTAGCCAACCTGAAGGATGACGGGCAGAGCTGGCTGATGACGCCGGACGGCGACTACCGCCGGCCGCACGTCGCCAGGGAACCCTTCATCGCTCACCACTATTTCATGACGAATCCGTCGCTGTCGGGCCGCGGCAGCGCGCTCAAGCTGAGTGGCGCGGTTCCGCGCCTTGTCCTGAGTTCCTGACACCCGGCGTGGGTTCCGCGGCGCCGCGTCGCGGGCAGATCGGCGCTGCAATCCGCCCCGGTTTCGGCTAGACGGGGCCCGCATGGATGGCCAACCGACCGCAGGCGCCTCCGCCGCACGCGATGCCCAGGACAAGGGCCGCGTGGGGATCATCGACGTCGGTTCGAATTCGATCCGCCTCGTCGTCTATGAACGGGCGAGCCGCGCGCCGCTGCCGGTGTTCAACGAGAAGGTGCTGTGCGGGCTGGCCCGCGGGCTCGATGCGACCGGCCGCCTGAATCCCGAAGGCGTCGAGATGGCGTTGGCCAACATCGATCGCTTCACGACGCTCGCGCACAACATGAAGGTGACGTCGCTCGACCTGCTGGCGACGGCGGCCGTCCGCGACGCCGCCGACGGCGCGGACTTCATGCGCGAACTCGCGAGCCGACCCGGCATCGTCGCCCATACCGTGAGCGGCCAGGACGAAGCGCGCTTCTCGGGCTACGGCGTGATTTGCGGCATGCCCGATGCCGACGGCGTGATGGGCGACCTGGGGGGTGGCAGCCTCGAGCTGGTGGCGCTGGGCAACGGCGGCCTCGGCAACTCCAGCACCCTGCCGGTCGGCCCGCTGCGCCTGATGTCGTCGGGCAAGGGCGATCCGAAGAAGACGGTCGTCGAGGCCGTCGAGAGCGTTCGCTGGCTGCGCGAGCACCAGGGCAAGACCTTCTATGCGGTCGGTGGCGCATGGCGCTCCTTCGCCCGCCTGCACATGGAGCAGGCAGGCTACCCGCTGCACATCATCCACCAGTACGAGATCTCCGCCGAGGAGGCGCGTGCGGTGGCGCGGCTGATCGCCGTGCAGAGTGCCAAGTCGCTGGAAAAGATGCCGGGCGTCTCGCGCCGCCGCGTGGATACCCTGCCGCTCGCCTGCCTGGCGCTCGACAGGCTGCTGGCCGCCCTCAAGCCCCGCAACGTGGTCTTCTCGGCCTTCGGCCTGCGCGAGGGCTTCTACTATTCGCGGCTGAGCGACGCCGAGCGCCTGCGCCATCCGCTGATCGCCTTCGCCGAGGAGCAGGGGGCAGGCTGGCGGCGCTTCGACCTGTCGCCGCTGGAGATCTTCGATTGGCTGACGCCGGCCTTTGCCGGCGAAACCGAAGCCGACAAGGCGCTGCGGGCGGCGGCCTGCCACCTGAGCGACATCTCGTGGGACGACCATCCCGACTATCGTGCCGACCAGGCCTATTTCCGTGTTCTTCATTTGCCGGCACCTGGCATGAACCATCAGGAGCGTGCCGTGCTCGCGATGGCGCTGACCTATCGTTACAAGAGCGACCCCAAGTCGGCGATGATCGACACGGCGTTGCGGCTGGCCGATGGCCGCGGCCGCGCCTACGCCCGCCGCCTCGGCGCCTGCCTGCGCCTCGCCTACAATCTGAGCGGCGGCGCGCCGGGACTGCTGCCGCAGCTCCAGCTTCGCCGTACCGATCGCGAGTTGCGGCTGCTCGTGCCGGCCGAGCTGAAGCGCAGCCTGGGCGACGTGACCGGTCGCCGGCTCGAGACCGCGGCCGAGGCCTTCGATCTCCGCCCGCTGATCGTCTCGGCCTAGCGGCGCACCTCCGGCCCGGGCCGAGTTGCAGGTTCAGCAGGTTTCGTATTACTTTTGCGATAGGATTGGCGCTGCTCTGCAAGCAGTGCCGGCAGCGCCCGAGCGGTCTCCGTTCCGGGCGTTTTCCTTTTCGCGGGCGCCAGGGGGATTGCGACTTCGCGCGACGCTGGACCGCCGAATTTCCGAACACCGATCTCGGGGAGTGGTGCGTGAAATGCGGGGCGGGTCCGTCGCCGATTCGGCCGATCGATCAATGAGTTGACGTCGCTCGGCAGACACCGACGCCGGACAAACACACGGCGTTCAGGCGGGGCGGAATCCGGCCGAAGGCACGATGCTTTCTAGGAGGCCGGCGGGATCTGGATCAGCTTCGGCTGGTCGCCGGCCAGGGCCAGGGCCAGGCGGCCTTCGATGAGGTCGACGGCATCGGCCCCGAACACTTCATGACGCCAGCCCTTGAGGGCGGCACTGTCGCGCTTGCCGGCGGCGATGCGGTCGAGCTCGTCGGCGCTCGCCACCAGGCGGCCGGCGACGCCCGCCTGTTCGGCCTTGAGACGCAGCAGGGTGCGCAGCAGGTCGACGACCGCCCCGGGTGCGCGAAGCTGCTCGGGCTGCTTTTCCCGGACCGGGAGCTCGGACTCGGGCAGGGCGCGGGCGCGTTCGACCGCTTCCATCAGCTCGCGGCCCTGCCAGCCCTCGGCGAAGCCGCGGCCGAGGCCGCGCGTCATGGCGAGCTCCTCGATCGACTTCGGCGCGTGGCTCGCGATCTCGAGAAGCTGCTCGTCGCGCAGCAGGCGCTGTCGCGGAATGTCGATGCGCTGCGCCGTGCGCTCGCGCCAGGCGGCGACCTCCTTGAGGATCGCCAGCAGGCGCGGGGAGGCGCCGCGCGGCTTCAGCCGCCGCCAGGCCTGCTCGGGATCGGCGCGGTAAGTGCCGGGATCGTTCAGCACCGCCATCTCCTCGGCGATCCAGGAGAACCGGCCGGTCTTGTCGAGCTGCCGCTTCAGCTTCTCGTAGACCACGCGCAGGTGCGTGACGTCGGAGAGCGCATAGGTGATCTGGCGCTCGCTGAGCGGCCGGCGGCTCCAGTCGGTGAAGCGGCTCGACTTGTCGATCTTGGCCTTGGCCAGGCGCGTCGCCAGCGACTCGTAGGAAGCGGCCTCGCCGTGGCCGCACACCATCGCGGCGACCTGGGTGTCGAACAGCGGCCCCGGCACCTTGCTCAGGCGCAGGTAGAAGATTTCGAGATCCTGCCGGGCGGCGTGGAAGACCTTCAGGACCCTGGGGTTGCACATCAGCTCGTCGAGCGGCGCGAGGTCGATCCCCTCGGCGAGTGCATCGATCGCGGCCGCATCCTCGGGCCCCGCGACCTGGGCCAGGCAGAGCTTGGGCCAATAGGTCCGCTCACGCATGAACTCGGTGTCGACGGTTACGAACTCGGCATCGGCGAGCGGCTTGCAGAAGGCCGCCAGCTCCTCGGTCGTGGTGATGAGCTTCATTGGGCCCGTTCTATAGCGGGCGGAAAGGCAAGGGGCAAAGGTCGCAGCCGCAAAGGGGCCATTCCCTTGACTTGGCAGGACTTTCGGTGCCTTTTGCCGGGCCTCGAAAACCCGGAAAATATGTGATGTCTTCAGTCTACCGAACCCATACGTGCGGCCAGTTGCGGCCGGAGCATGTCGGCCAGCAGGCCCGTCTGTCGGGCTGGGTCCAGCGCAAGCGCGACCACGGCAATCTGCTGTTCATCGACCTGCGCGATCACTATGGCGTGACCCAGGTGGTGGTGGACGCGGGCAGCCCGGTCTTCAAGACCGCCGAGGCCGTCCGCACCGAGAGCGTGATCACGGTGAGCGGCAAGGTGGTGGCGCGCGATGCCGCCACGGTCAACCCGCGACTGGCGACCGGCGCAGTCGAGCTCGACGCGGCGGAGATGACCGTCCAGTCGATGGCCGAGCCGCTGCCGATCCCGGTCTACCAGGAGAACGACACGACGCCGGAGGAGCTGCGGCTCAAGTACCGCTTCCTCGACCTGCGCAAGGACAAGCTGCACAAGAACATCGTGCTGCGCAGCCAGGTGATCGCCAGCCTGCGCCGCCGCATGATCGAGCAGGGCTTCATCGAGTTCCAGACGCCGATCCTGACGGCCGACAGCCCCGAGGGCGCGCGCTCCTACGTCGTGCCGAGCCGCCTGCACCCCGGCAAGTTCTACGCCCTGCCGCAGGCGCCGCAGATGTTCAAGCAGCTCCTCATGGTGTCGGGCTTCGACCGCTACTTCCAGATCGCGCCCTGCTTCCGCGACGAGGACGCGCGCGCCGACCGCAGCCCGGGCGAGTTCTACCAGCTCGACCTGGAGATGTCCTTCGTCGAGCAGGAAGACGTGTTCCAGGCGGTGGAGCCGGTGATCCACGGCGTGTTCGAGGAGTTCGCGGCGAAGCGCAAGGTGAGCCCGCGGCCGTTAACAGTGACGGCGTGGTGGGATTCGTCAACTCCGACCTCTGGACCGTCGGCGCCA
>CAYRBQ010000386.1:0-4451 GCA_964422305.1 uncultured Reyranella sp.
CGGCCGACGGACGCAAGCTTCCCGACGCGCTGCTCGCCAAGTGGCCGGTGGTCGAACGCGGCAAGCTGCGCGGCGGCGCCGTCATCGCGCCGGATCGTGAATGGGTGATCCCGCTCGAGCCGGAGACTCCCGCCTACTGATGCCCTCCGCCACCCGGCCCGGCCTGGCCGGAATCCCCGTCGCCTTGGCGGCACTCATCGGCGTCTTCGCCACGACGCCCGGCCAGACGGTCGGCGTGTCGGGATTTGTCGACCCCATCGCCGCCGATCTCGGCCTGTCGCGCGACACGGTGCTGGTGCTCTACAGCATCGGCACCTTCCTCGGCATCCTGACCGCGCCGACGATCGGCCGGCTGGTCGATCGTTTCGGGCCGCGCCGCCTGGTCGTTCCCGTCGTCGTGGCGCTCGCGGGTGCCTGCGCGTACATGAGCGTCGCGTGGAACGCCTGGTCGCTCGGCCTGGGCTTCGTGCTGCTGCGGGCTTCGGCTATCGCAGGCCTCAGCCTCGTCACCTCGCAGATGGTCAATCTGTGGTTCGACCGATTCCGCGGTCGCATCACCGCGCTCGCCATGATGGGCCTGGCGCTGGGCGGCCTCGTGGTGCCGCTGCTCGCCGAGGCGATCACCGTCGCCGACGGCTGGCGCACCGCCTATCTCTCGCTCGGCGCCGGCGTGCTCGCGATCATGCTGCCGGTCGGTCTCGCCCTCTACCGCAACAGGCCTGAGGAGCATGGCGCGCTCCGCGACTTCGGCCGGCCGCGAGCGGCGTCCTCCGGCACCGCGAAGGACGGTCCGACCCTCGGCGAGGCCGCGCGCACCATCGACTTCTGGTATCTCGCCGCCCTCACCCTCCTGGTCAACGCGGTCAACACCGCCCTGCTGCTCGACCATGTCCGTGCCATGGGCGCGGCGGGCCTCGACCGCAGCGAGGCCATCGCGCTGCTGGGCGCCGTTACCGTCTCCCAGGCTGCCATGACACTCATTGCCGGCATCCTGGTCGACCGTTCCGGTGCGCGGCCCGTCGGCCTGCTCGGCCTTGCCGTGCTCGCCTTCTCGGTGGTGTCCGTCATGACGGGCCTTGGCGGCGGCCTCGCTTATGCGGTAGCGCTGGGGGTGATGATCGCTACGCTCCAGGTCGCGCACTCGGCCGGCCTCGCCGAGGCCTTCGGCACGACGCACCTCGGTGCCATCCGCGGCACCACTTTCGTGATCGGCGTCTCGGGCGCAGCCCTCGGTCCGCTGCCGCTCGTCTGGTCGCCGCTCGCGGCCTACGCGGTCTTCCTCGCGCTCACGGCCGTCGGCCTTGCGCTCGGCTGCACCAGCCTGCGGCGGCGGAAGGCATGAACCCGGGTCTTCGTCTCGTCCTCGTCGTCTGCGCCGCACAGGTCTTCGTGCAGCTCGGCGCCGGCTTCTGGCCGGCGCTGCTGCCGCAGATGATGCAGCTCTGGCAGCTCACCAACAGCGAGGCCGGCTGGATCACCGCGATCTTCTTCGGCACCTACATGGTCTCGGTGCCGGTGCTGGTGACGCTGACCGACAAGGTCGACGCCAAAAAGGTCTACCTGTTCGGCGTCGCCTGCACGGTGGCGGGCCATCTGCTGTTCGGCCTCTGCGCCGACGGCTTCTGGTCGGCCTTCTTCACGCGGGCACTCGCCGGCATGGGCTGGGCCGGCACCTACATGACCGGCCTGAAGCTGCTGGCCGACCAGGTCGATGCCAGGACCATGTCGCGCGCCGTCACCGGCCATGCCGCGAGCATCGGCATTTCGGGCGCCGTCTCCTTCCTGCTGGGCGACGTGCTGGCCGACCAGTTCGGCTGGCGCTCGGCCTTCGTCATCTCCTCCGCGACGGCCGCCGTCGCCTGGACGATGGTGGCGCTCGCCGTGCCGACGCGTGCGCCTCCCCCACGGCCTGTGGCGAGCGGCGGTGGCCTGTTCGACTTCCGGCCCGTCGTGCGCAACACGTCCGCCTTCGCCTACTCGGTCGTCTACTGCGTGCACACGCTGGAGATGAGCGCATTGCGCGGCTGGGGCGTGGCCTTCCTGGCCTTCGTCGCCTCCTACACGGGCTTCGCCGACTCCACCCTCTCGCCCGCCCTCGTGGTCACCATCCTGGCGCTGCTCGGCACGCTCACCAGCATCGTGGGCAACGAGGCCTCGATCCGCTTCGGCCGCCGCCGGCTCGTCGGCGCCGCGATGATCCTGTCGATCGTCTTCGCCGCCGTGGTCGGCCTCGCCGGCCCGCTGAGCTACTGGCTCGCCGTCGTGCTGATCGTCGCCTACGGCATGGTGGTGTGGCTCGACTCCTCCTCGGTGACGGCCGGCGCGGCGGGCAATGCCGAGCCCGCACGCCGCGGTGCCACCCTCGCGGTCCACTCGACGCTCGGCTACGCCGGCGGCTTCGTCGGCCCGCTGATCGTGGGCTGGACGCTCGATCTCGCGGGCGGCGCCTCGCCCTTCGCCTGGGCCGTGGCCTTCCTCGTCGTCGCCGCCTTCATGGTCGCAGGCCTCACCGCGTTCCTGGTCCTGCGGCCGGCCGAACTGGCGGGCGACCGCGCCATCGCCGGAACGCCGCGACGCTAGCCCATTCGTCGAAGCACCGCGTACGAGAACGTCTGCTCGGCGCCCCACGGCGTGCGGTGGCACTCCTGCGCGGAGTCGATCAGGGCGAACGGCGGGCCGAGGCAGGCGGCCAGCGTCTGCGGGCTGTACCGCTGCACCGCCAGGCCGCTGCATTTCTCCGGGCCGTCGAGCGCGAAGGTCGCCATCACGACCTTGGCGCCCGGCGCCGTGCCGGCCGTCAGCGCGGCCACATAGGCCGCCTGCTGTGCGTCCTCCGTCAGGAAGTGAAAGACGGCGCGGTCGTGCCAGACCTCGTAGCGGCGCTCGGGGCACCACTTCGTGATATCGGCGACGATCCACGAGACCTCGCCGGCGCGGGCGCCGAGCCGCGCTTTCGATTTCGCGAGTGCCGCCTCGGCAACATCGAGGACGGTCACGTCGGAGAACCCGTTTGCAAGCAGGTCGTCGACCAGGGTCGAGGCGCCGCCGCCGATGTCGATGATCGGCGCCGCAGGGCCAGCGACCGAGGCGATCGAGGCGAGCGATCGGGCGGACTGCGGCTGATACCAGCTTACGGCCGTTTCGGCCTTGGTCTTGTAGACATCCTCCCAATGGTCGCGCACGTCGGCCATGGGTGCCTCCTTTCGGACCGGCGGCACGCGCCGGAAGCGGCACCAGTCTACGCTCCGCGGGAACCGCACGCCACGGCGAGGCCATTGTCCTTCTTGCCGGAGCCGCGCTAGAGAGGGTCACCGCACAGGGAGATCTCATGAACAAGTGGTCGGCCGCGGCAGCCGTGGCCCTTTTCGTCGCGAGCACGGCCGTGGCCCAGACACACCAACCCTATGCCGGCCAGGAGACGCGCGACGTCAAGGCGCTGTCGCCGCAACAGATCGACGACCTGCGCGCCGGCCGCGGCATGGGGCTCGCGCTGGCGGCCGAGCTCAACGGCTATCCCGGTCCGATGCATGTGCTCGAGCTCGCCGATCGTCTGTCGCTCGATCCCATGCAGAGGGAGCGGATCGAGGCGCTGCTCGCGGCGATGAGGCAAGAGGCGATCGAGGCCGGCGAGCGGCTGCTCGCGGCGGAGGCCGCGCTCGACCGCCAGTTCGCCGAGCGCCGCGTCACCGAAGCGAGCCTCGCCGCGGGCACGCAAGCGATTGCCGCCTTGCAGGGCGAGCTGCGCGCCACCCATCTGCGCTACCATCTCGCCACCGTGGAGATCCTGAGCCCGGCCCAGATCGCGCGATACGGCGAGCTGCGCGGCTACTCCGGCGCGACCGGCTCGGATGGCCACCGACATCGCCGGCACTGAAGGGGTCTAGGACAGCTCCTGGAACATCGACCGCACCCGGTCCGTGACCTCGGGCAGGTCGTACGGCTTGCGCAGGATGGGAGCGGCGTAGTTGGCGCGCCAGGCGCGCGAGGCGACGTCGTCGACGCCGCTGCCAAGCATCACGCGAATCTTCGGCCAGCGATCGTGGATCTGTCCGGCGAGCGAAAACCCGTCACCACCCTCGCTGAGCGCGACATCGCTGAACACCACGGCGATATCGTCGTTCGCCTCGAGGAGGCCCAACGCCTCCTGGGCGCCGCCCGCTTCCAGTACCGTGAACCCGTGATCCCGCAGATGCTTGGCGACCAGCATCCGGACCAGGATGACATCCTCTACCACCAGAACGGCCTGCCGCGGAGCCTGCGCGTGCCCCGAGGATACTCCTGCCATTTCCCGCCCTTTCCGCCCCGGGGCTGAACGCGCCCGACGTCCGTCGTTCGTCTGCGAACGTACAGAACAATGCTCTGTCGGGAGGAAGGTTGCGACATGGCTTGCAGATGCCACGGCCCGGCCACGAGGCGGGAACGACCCTGCCGGGATCGGCCAAAGAAAAAGG
>CAYRBQ010000387.1:0-4434 GCA_964422305.1 uncultured Reyranella sp.
GCGACCTGCGCGGTGCCGATGAACAGAGCGATGTCGTCGGACCAGACCTTGACCCTCTCGAGGTCGGCACGCGGCACGCCCAGCAGGTCCATGATCACCGACGCCGGCAGCGGGTAGGCGAAGTCGGCGATGTAGTCGACCGTCTCGCCGCGGCGTGCCTTGGCCTCCATGCCATCGATCAGATGGCCGACGATGTCCTCGATGTTTGGCCTGAGGTTCGACACCGAGGTCGGGGTGAAGGCCTTGTTGAACAGGCGCCTGAGCCGCGTGTGATCCGGCGGGTCGCGGAACACCATCCAATGGTTGAGGTAGCGGACCAGGCTTTCGATCGAGCCCCGCTGATACTCGGTGTTGGTCTTGAAGAAGGGCGTCAGGCGGTCGGCCGAGATCTCGCGGTTGTTCAGCGCCACCTGCTTGACGTCGGCATAGCGCGTCACGATCCAGGCCTTCATCGCCGGCGACCAGTGCACCGGATCCTCACGACGCAGACGGGCGAACTCGGGGAAGGGGTCGGCATTGGTCGCTGGGTTGCCGAGGTCGAAGACGTAGGCCATGGGCGACGCTAGCGCCCGGCCGCTTACCAAACAAGTGTTTGGTTGCTAGGATACGGCCATGTCCCGCGAGACCCTGTTGGCCGTTTCCGCGCGCCTTTTCGCGAAAGGCGGCTTCGACGCCACCTCGATGCGCGACATCGCGGGCGAGGCCGGCATGCTGGCGGGCTCGATGTACTATCATTTCCCCTCGAAGAACGACCTGATCGCAGCGGTCTACGAGGCCGGGGTCGCCGAGATCGGCGCCGCGGTCGACAAGGCGGTCGCCCGCGCACGCGGGCCCTGGGGGCGCCTCGAGGCGGCCTGCGTGGCCCACTTGCAATCGTTGCTGGCAGACAGCGCACATGCCGCCGTCATGACCGCCGATCTCGGCCGACTGGAGCCGGTGCTGAAGCGCCGGCTGGTGGCGATGCGCGACGGCTATGAGAAGCGTTTCGTCGAGCTGGTCGCCGGCCTGCCGCTGCCGCCCGGCACCGACCGAACCTTGTGGCGCCTGCAGCTCCTCGGCGCACTCAACTGGACGCCGACCTGGTACCGGCGTGGCCGCAAGTCGCCGGCGGCGATCGGACGCTCGCTGGTAGCGGCGCTGAGGTGCCGCTGATCGGTTCCGCTCAGCAAGACGGAATGCCGTTGCGCGACTGATCGGTTTGGGAAACAGTCGCCGCAACGCCAGCAAATCGCAATCCCGGAGGAGAAAGATGTCCCACCTGATCAAGACCGTCGAGGACGGCGTGATGAAGATCGTGCTGAACCGGCCCGACGCCATGAACGCGCTGTCGCGGGACATGATGACGGCACTTTCGGACTCGCTCGAGGAAGCGGCCGGCAATCGCGGTATCGGTTGCGTGGTGGTGCGCGGCGCAGGCGACAAGGCGTTCTGCGCCGGTGGCGACGTGAAGTCGATGGCCGCGGGCCGCGACCAGGAGAAGACCTACGAGGACAAGGTCCACGACATCCGCGAGCGCATGAAGGTCTCCGAGCTGCTGCACGAGATGGGCAAGCCGACCATCGCCATGGTGAACGGCGTCGCCGCCGGCGCCGGCCTCTCGATCGCGCTGGCCGCCGACATGCGTTTCGTCGGCAAGAGCGCGCGCATGACCACGGCCTTCGCCAAGGTCGGCTTCTCGGGCGACTTCGGTTCGCATTTCTTCCTGCACAAGCTGGTGGGCACCGCCAAGGCGCGTGAGCTCTACTTCACGGCCGAGATCCTGAACGCCGAGCAGATCGAGAAGCTCGGGCTCGCCAACCGCGTCGTCGACGACGCGAACCTCGAGGGCGAGACGATGGCCTTCGCCAAGAAGCTGGCGGCCGGCCCGCGCGTCGCCTGGTGGCACGTGAAGAAGAACATGAAGATCGCGGAAGAGGGCACGCTCTCCGAGGCGCTCGACAGCGAAGCCGCCCGCATGATCCGCACCGGCGAGACCGAGGACCACAAGGAGGCCGCGCGCGCCTTCGTCGAGAAGCGCGCGCCCGTCTTCAAGGGCGTCTGAGCCCGAGCGCCACGGCGAGGCGGGCCAGCGCGCCCGCCGCGCCGGTCGGCATGGCGACGATTGCCACGATCAGCAGCACGGCGTAGAGCAGGGCCGACAGGCCCTTGCCGAGACCCGCCGTGACGTCGGGGAAGAACTGAAGGAAGAGGCCGCCCAGCACCGCGCCGGCCAGCGAGTGCATGCCACCGACCACCAGGCCGAACAGCATCTGCACGGAGAGGGCGAAGTTGTAGGCAGTCGGTCCGACGAAGCCGAACTGCCAGGCCGACAGGCATCCCGCGACGGCGATGTAGGCGCCCGCGATCCCCGAGGCCGCCGCGCGGACCTGGGTCACGCGCACGCCCTGCGCGGCGGCCGCGAGGTCTTGGTCGCGCGCCGCCTTCATCGCGCGGCCGGCACGACCGTCGATCAGGTTGCGCGCCAGCCACAGGCCGACGCCGAGCAGGCCGAGCGCCATCAGGAAGTTCCAGCGGTCGTTGCTCAGTACCTCGAGGGGCGGCGCGGGAAAATCGAGGTAGAGGCCCTGCACGCCGCCGGTCCACTTTTCGATCGGCCGCCAGCGCAGGAGCTGGGGGAAGGCGATGGCGAAGGCGTAGGTCACGAGCGCCTGCGTCCAGAGACTGTGCGAGCCGGCGACCCGGCCGAGGCCGTAGCCCGCGGCGAAGCCCAGCAGCGGGGCGAGCAGCAGACCGCCGTAGACCGAGAGCGCGGTATGGGCGGCGAGGATCGCCGCGGCGTAGCCGCCGATGCCGAAGAGGGCGGCCTGTGCGAAGGAGAACTGGCCGCTGATGCCGCACAGGATGACCAGTCCCACGAGCGCGATCGACCAGATCGCTGCCTGCGTGAAACGGAAGACGATGAAGTCCGGCAGGCAGAAGGAGAGGGCGGCCGCCGCCACGAAGCCCATGGTCCACACGGTCCGCATGGCGTTACGATAGCGGCAACAACCGCCGAATGGGAGCGAAGCGATGCGACTGCGGCAGTGCGTCTTCGTCTGCAAGGACCTCGAAAGCTCGCGCGAGGAGTTGTGCGATATCCTGGGCATCGAGGTCGCCTATCGCGATCCCGGTGTCGCCAAGTGGGGGTTGGTCAACGTGGTCGTGCCGACGGGACACGACTTCCTCGAGATCGTGACGCCCTTCAAGGAGGGAACGTCGGCCGGCCGCTACATCGAGCGCCGCCACGGTGACGGCGGCTACATGGTGATCATCCAGGTTCCCGATGCCGCGGCCGAGCGCAAGCGCGTGACCGACATGGGCATCCGCGCCGTGGCGCAGAAAGACTTGCCGGAATACCAGTACACGCACTTCCATCCTTCGGACACGACGGGCGTGCTGCTGTCGCTCGACACGACCTTCGCGCCCAAGGGCGTCGATCCGGCGCTGTGGTGGCCGCCGGCGGAAAAGGACTGGCTGAAGTACGCCCGCTCCGATGTCACCAATGGGCTGGCTGGCGTCGAGATTCAGCATCCCGATCCGGCCGCGGCGGCCGCCAACTGGTCGAAGATTCTCGGCCGTCCGGTGCAGGGCAACCGGATCGCGCTCGACGGTGGCGAGATCCGCTTCGTCGCGGCAAGCGACGGGCGCGGGCAGGGCGTGTCGGCCTACGACGTGAAAGCTACCAACAAGGCCAAGGTGCTTGCCGCCGCCGAGAAGCGCGGCAGGAAGCGCGGGCCGTCGCAGGTCGAAGTCTGCGGCTGTCGCATCAATCTGGTTTGAGCTCTTCCGGACGATGAGCAGGCGGGACGCCCGCGGTCCTAGAGAAGCAATGAGGCAACCATGATCAAGATCGTCGGCAGCTACCTGTCGCCTTATGTGCGCAAGGTCCTGGTGTGTCTCGAGGCCAAGGGCCTCGCCTATGAAGTCGATCCGATCGTGCCGTTCTTCGGCGACGACCGGTTTTCCAAGCTGAGCCCGCTGCGCCGCATTCCGGTGCTGATCGACGGCGACCTCGTGCTGTCCGACTCCTCGGTGATCTGCCAATACATCGAGGACAAGAAGCCCGAGCCGTCGCTCTTTCCGGCCGACATCCGCGACCGAGCGCGGGCGCGCTGGCTTGAGGAGTTCGCCGACACGCGTATGGGCGACGTCTTCATCTGGCGCCTGTTCAACCAGATCGCCATCCGGCCGTCGGTGTGGGGCGAGAAGGGTGATCGCGAGCTGGTCGATCGCACCCTGAAGGAGGACGTGCCGGCGGTGCTCGACTATCTCGAGGGCGAAGCGCCGGCCGAGGGTTTTCGTTTTGGGCCCAACCTGTCGATCGGCGATATCGCGCCCGCGTGCTTCTTCCGCAATGCCGCGTGGGCGAGGGTCCAGATCGACGCGACGCGCTGGCCGCGCGCGGCGGCCTGGATGGGGCGCACGCTCGCCTCGCCGCCGTTCGCGACCCTGGCC
>CAYRBQ010000388.1:0-4430 GCA_964422305.1 uncultured Reyranella sp.
CTTCAGGATCTTGGCCAGCGCCACGCTCTGGTCGGGGCCCCAGCCGGCATCGTCCTCGACCGAGAAGCGCACGAACAGCGGCTTCGCCGCCGGCCAATGGGCACGCACGCTCTCCACCACCTCGATGGCGAAGCGCATGCGGTTGAGCTCGCTGCCGCCGTATTCGTCGTTGCGCACGTTGGAGAACGGCGACAGGAACTGGTGGATCAGGTAGCCGTGCGCCATGTGGAGGTCGAGCACGTCGAAGCCCGCCTCGTGGGCGCGCCGCGCCGCCTGGCCCCAGCGCTCGACCACTTCCGGGATCTCCGCCGTCGTCAGCGCCCGCGGCGTCGGGTCGGTGTCGGGCGAGTTGATCGCCGACGAGGAGACGAGCTCCCAATCGTCCCAGTCGTCGATCTCGGGCGACGGCTTCAGCGGCCCGCCACCCTCCCAGGGGCGGAACCGCCGCGCCTTGCGGCCGGAGTGGCCGAGCTGGATGCCGGGCACCGAGTTGTGCAGGCGGATGAACTCGACGCAGCGCTTGAGGCCCGGGATGAAGGCATCGTCCCACAGGCCGAGATCGCCGACCGTGCCGCAGCCGCGCCGCTCCACCTTGGTCGACTCCATGATCACCAGGCCCGCGCCGCCCGCCGCGTAGCGACCGGCATTCATCAGGTGCCAGTCGGTGGCGAAACCCTTCTCCGCCGAATACTGGTGCATCGGGGCCACGACGACTCGGTTCTTCAGGGTGACGTCGCGGATGGAAATCGGTTCGAAAAGTTTCGGGCCCGCCATGTATACTTCCCCCATGCCAGCCGTCTTCAGCGACCGTTACGACGACCAATACCTGCGCAGGATCCTGCGGGAGACCAAGACTATCGCGATGGTCGGGCTGTCGGCCAACTGGAATCGGCCCAGCTTCTTTGCTGCGAAATATCTTCTGGATCGAGGCTACAAGGTGATCCCGGTCAATCCCGCCGCCGCCGGCCAGGAGATCCTGGGCCAAAAGGTTTACGGCTCGCTCGACGAGCTGCCGGTGAAGGCAGACATGGTCGACATCTTCCGCAACTCCGAGGCCGCCGGCCCCATCACCGACGATGCGATCAGACACGGCGCCAAGGTCGTGTGGATGCAGCTCGGGGTCGTGAACGAGGCCGCCGCCGAGCGCGCCGAGAAGGCCGGCCTCAAGGTCGTGATGAACCGCTGTCCCAAGATCGAGCATTCACGGCTCGCCGGCACCATCGAGTGGCACGGCATCGCGAGCGGCGTGATCTCCTCAAAGAAGCGCGCGCTGTAAGACGATGCGCACCGCCCGCGACCGCCGGAGTTTCCTGCTGGGCGGCGTGGGCATGCTCGCCGGTCCCGCCCTCGCACAATCGAATGAACACGCGATCTTCTCGGAGCTTTCGCCCGATACGAAGAAGATGCAGCCGGGCTGGAACCGCCGCATCTTCACCACGGTGGAAGCCAGCAAGGGCAACGCCATCCAGTGTGACCTCGCCACCGGCATCGTGACGCTGGCGCCGGGCGGCTATCGACTCGCCGGCTACTCCATGGTCGCCTACGGCCCGGGCGGGTCTCCGGAAACGACGACGATCCGTGCACCGGCGGCGGCGGGATACTGCCGGATGCGTACCTTCGACCCGTCGGAAACCGGCACGGCGGACCTTCGCGCCATCGCCAACGACGACCCGCGCGTCGTCTCCATCGGCAGCCCGGCCACGCCCAACATGACGCCGAGCCTGTTCGACGCCTACCACGAGACGGCGCGGCCGATCCGGCTCATCCTCGAGCACCAGTCGGGAGAGTCGCCGCAGGACATCTACCTTCGGGTCTTCGCCCAGAACTCGAAGTGGCACACCTTCGCGAGGATCAACATCCAGAGACTTTGAGGATCGCCATGGCCCACAAGACCGTCGCCGAGATCGTCGTCGAGACCCTGCAGGAAGCCGGCGTGAAGCATTGCTGGGGCGTTCCCGGCGACACGATGAACTACGTAAACGACGCGATCCGGCGCAGCGGGATCAAGTGGGTCCACGTCCGCCACGAGGAGGCGGGCGGCTTCGCGGCCGGCGCCGAGGCGCTGCTGTCGGGCAACCTCACCGCCTGCGCCGGCTCCTGCGGGCCGGGCAGCCTGCATTTCATCAACGGCCTCTTCGAATCGCATCGCAACCGCGCGCCGGTCGTGTTGATCGCCAGCCAGGTCACCACCGACGAGCGCGACACCGACTTCCCGCAGGAGGTGGACTTCCGGCCGATCTACCGCGAGTGCAGCGTCTATTGCGCCGAGATCCGCTCGCCCGCCCAGGCCCGCCGCAAGACCGTGGCCGCCGCACAGGCCGCGCTCACGAGACGCGGCGTCGCGGTGCTGATCCTGCCGGTCGATATCTCGAGCAAGACCGCCGACGCCGAGCCGGCCTTCGCCGTGCACCGCGCCGCCCCGCTCCTCAGGCCGAGCGACGCCGAGCTCGACCGCATCGCGTTCATCCTCAACGCCGGCAGAAAGGTCGCGATCTACGGCGGCTCCGGCTGCCAGGGCGCGCACGACGAGATCCTGGCGCTGGCGAAGAAGCTGCAGGCGCCGATCGCCCACACCTCGCGCGCCAAGGACTTCCTGGAATACGACAACCCGCACAATGTCGGCATGACCGGCGTGCTGGGCACCGCCGGCGGCTACCACACGCTGAAGACCTGCGACACGCTCCTGCTGCTGGGCTGCGACTTCGCGTGGCGGCAGTTCTATCCGGACGACGCGCGCATCATCCAGGTCGACATCGATGCCACGCATCTCGGCCGCCGCCATCCCGTCGAGATCGGCGTGGTCGGCGACATCAAGGCGACCGCGGCCGCGCTTCTCTCTCGCGTCGAAACCAAGACCGACCGCAGCTTCCTCGAAGACTGCGTCTCACGCCACGACAAGGCCGTCGCGGCCCTCGACAGGCGCGCCGCGCCGACCCACAGCGGCAGGATCCATCCGCAGTATTTCGCACACCTGATCGACAAGCATGCCGCCGCCGATGCGATCATCACGGCCGATGCCGGCTCGCCCACGGTGTGGATGCTCCGGCACGTGACCGCGAACGGCCAGCGCCGCACGCTGATCAGCCTGACGCACGGCACGATGGCCAACGCCATGCCGCAGGCGCTGGGCGCCAAGCGCGCCTTTCCCGATCGCCAGGTGATCTCGATGAGCGGCGACGGCGGGCTGGCGATGATGCTGGGCGACATGCTGACCGCGGTGCAGGAGAAGATCCCGATCAAGATCGCCCTGTTCAACAACGGCTCGCTGGGCTTCGTCGAGATGGAGATGAAGGCCGAAGGGCTGCTCAACGCCTATACCGACCTCGTCAACCCCGACTTCTCGCGCGTGGCCGAGGCGATGGGCTTCCACGCCCGCCGCGTCGAGAAGGCCGACGATCTCGATTCCGCCGTGCAGGCCTGGCTGGCGCAGCCCGGGCCCGCGCTGCTCGATGTCGTGACCAGCCGCATGGAGCTCGTCGTGCCATCCCATGTCGAGGCCGGCGCGGTGTTCGGCATGGCGCTCTATTCGGCCAAGGCCCTGCTGGGCGGCCGCAGCGGCGATGTCTGGGATCTCGTCACCGAGAACATGTAGGCCACGCCGTGCTCCAGCTCGTCGGCGTGACCCGCTCGCCCTACACCCGGCGCGTGGCGATCACGCTGGAACTCTACGGCATCCCCTACCGCCTGCGGGCGTTGTCGGGGTTCGGCAATCGCGAGGAAGTGCGGGCCGCCAATCCGCTGGGCCGCATCCCGGCGCTGGTCCTCGAGGACGGCGAGACGCTGGTCGACAGCGGCGCCATCATCGACCATCTCGACGAGGTCCACGGCCGCGAGCGTGCGTTGGTGCCGCCGTCCGGGCCCGATCGCCGCGCCGTGCTGCGCGTGACCGCGCTGATGATGGGCGCCTGCGACAAGGCCCTCGCCGCCGCCTACGAGCGCAATCATCATCCGCCGGAGAAGGTGCACCAACCCTGGATCGACGACTGCCTCGCCCAGGTCCGCCGGGCGTTGCTCGCCGTCGAGGAAAAGCTTGAGCCGTCGTCCTCTTACCTGCTGCTCGGCCGTCTCACCCATGCCGATGTCGCGGCGTTCGTCGCCGAACGCCTCGCGCGCGGACTGAAGATCGACACCGATACCGAGACGCCGCGCCTGCGCGCGCTCACCGCCCGGCTGGCTGAGCAACCGGCCTTTCGTGCCACGGAGCTGCAATGAAGTTCGGTGTCTTCGACCACATGGACCGCGCCGGACCCGATCTCGGCCGGCAGTTCGAGGACCGGCTGCGGCTCATCGGGCTCTACGAGAAGCACGGCTTCCACGCCTATCACCTGGCCGAGCACCACGCGACGCCGCTCGGCATGGCGCCCTCGCCCAGCGTGTTCCTGGCCGCGGTGGCACAGCGCACCAGGACACTGCGCTTCGGGCCGCTCGTC
>CAYRBQ010000389.1:0-4415 GCA_964422305.1 uncultured Reyranella sp.
CTCCTGAACATCGTGGCCAACAGCAAGGAGAGCCTGGCCGAGATGCGCGATGGGCTGCCCCAACCGGTCAACACGCCGGAGTTGCGCTTCGACTGCGCCGACGACAAGAAGTTCGGCGTCGTCGAGGAGGTTAAGGCGCGGCTGAAGAAGGCCGGCGCCGAGTTCTCCGACATCGATGGCGTCCGGGTCAGCACCGGGGACGGCTGGTGGCTGCTGCGCGCCTCCAACACCCAGCCGGTCCTGGTGGCGCGCTGCGAGGCGGCCGACGATGCCGGCCTCGAGCGCCTCAAGACCGAGCTCAAGGGCGCGCTGTCGGCAAGCGGCGTCGAGCTGCCGGACGACGCCGGCTCCGGGCACCACTGATGCGCTTCTTCTTCTACGGCAGCCTGCTCGACGAGGACGTCACCGCTCTGGTGATCGGCCGGCGGCTGCCGCCCACGGCGTGGGTGCCGGCCACCCTGACCGGCTTCTCGCGTCGCAAGGCCAGGGGCGTCTCCTATCCCGTGGCGATCCGCGATCCCAAGGGCAAAGTGGAAGGCGCCGTGGTCGGCGGCTTCAGCCGCAAGGAAGTCGAGCGGCTACAGGCCTATGAGGGTGTGCGCTATCACACCGTACCGCTGAAGGTCCGGATACACGGGCGCATCACGACCGTGTCGGTGTTCGAGCCGAAGGTGAAGGCCTTCCAGCCGGTCGACGGCGTGTGGTCGCTGGAGCTCTGGCAGCGCCGTGAAAAGCGCAAGTTCGTCGAGCGGATCCGGAAGGTCTTCAGCGCGCACCCGGCGTATTCCAGGCAGTGACCTGGATCGCCGAGCAGTAAATCTTCTTCTTCTCCAGGCGCTTGCAGCCCTCCACCGCTTGCTCCTGGGTGAGGTTGGTGATGCGCGCGCGGTGGAACGTGCGGCTGGCCATCTGAACCTCGTCGACCACCGCGGTGGCCGAGCGGGCACCGTCGGGCAGCGCCGAGGAGGCGCGCTGGAGCGCGGCTTGGGCAGCCTGCGGCTCGTTGAACGACCCGACCTGGATCACCCAGCTCCCGATCGCCGGCGAGCCGGGCTCGGGCGCGGCGGGCGCCGCCGTCGCAGGCGTGGCCGAGAAAGCCGTCGCGGTGGCCGGAGCGGCGGGAGCGGGCGGGACGAAGCCCGCGTAGCGCGGCGTCACCTTGGGCGCTTCTTCCTTGGGCGCGGGCGCCGGCGGGCGATAGGCCTCGGCGAAGCTGGCGCCGGGATCGAACTGGGCGGCGGTGTAGCGGGCCGAGCCCGGCTTGCGGATCGACGTCCAGGGCGAGAGCTGCATGGCCTGGGCCATGGCGAAGCCGCGGTCCATCAGGGCCGCCATGGTGCGGTCGCGGCCGGCGGCGCTGCTGCCGCCCATCACCACGCCGATCAGGCGGCGGTTGTCGCGCATCGCCGACATCACGAGGTTGAAGCCCGAAGCATTCGTGTAGCCGGTCTTGAGGCCGTCGGCGCCTTCGTAGTTGCCGAGCATGCGGTTGTGGTTCTCCAGCGTGCGGCCACGGTAGACGTAGCTCTGCACGGAGAAGATCCCATAGTAGTGCGGATAGTCGCGCATCAGCGCGAAGGCGAGCTTGGCCATGTCGCGCGCCGTCGTGACCTGTTCGCTGTTGGGCAGGCCCGAGGCGTTGCGGAACACGGTGGAGCTCATGCCGAGCTGGCGCGCCTTCTGCGTCATCAGGCGGGCGAATGCTTCCTCGCTGCCCGCCATGCCCTCGGCGAGGAGGACGGCGGCGTCGTTCGCCGAGCGGGTGACCAGCGCCATGACGGCGTCGCGCACGTTGACCGTGCCGCCCGGCTGCATGCCCATCTTGGTGGGCGGCGCGTTCAGCGCGTTGACCGAAACCTGCAGGCCGTCGCCCAGCGAGAGACGGCCCGAGTCGAGGGCGGAGAAGGCGAGGTAGATCGTCATCAGCTTCGTGAGCGACGCCGGATGACGGAGGTCGTCGGGGTTGTCCGAGGCGAGCTCGCGGCCGCTCGAAGCGTCGACGATCAGGTAGGCGTCACGGCCGCTGACAGCCGGATTGGGCACCCAGGACGAGGCGCGCGGCGCGTTCTTCGCCTTGGCCTTGGCTTTGGACGGCGGGGCGGCCCGTTTCACCGACGTCGTCTGGGCGTCGACGGGCAGAGGCGCCAGGATGGCGCCGGAAAAAAGAATGCCGACGGCGAGCCAGGAAAGGCCGGCCGCGATTCGCCTGAGGGGGAAAGTCATTGCGAATACGCCATACGCAAAATCTGATTTTTGTGCCTAGCCAATAGGTTATAGGCAATTCCTGTAACTTTACTAAAGTTTGTGGGGTTATGCAACTTCCTGCCTGCCGCCCTGCTGCCCAAGTTGGACCGGAATATGCTCGCGGCGACTAGGAGGCGGGAATGAAGGCAATTTTTGCGGCGTTGGCGGCCCTGGTTGCGATCTCCCCGGCGGCGGGGTGGGCCCAGCGGGCCGACCGCAACGTCGACAAGCCCATCGTGCGCAGCTTCAACTGGTTCGACTTCGTCGCCGCAAAGGACATAAGGGCGGCCTGCGAACCGGGCGGGCGAAATCACCTCCGGCTGGTCTACAACGCCCTCTGGGAAGAGCAGGTCCGGGTCTACGAGATCTACCTGCAGCCCGACGGCACCGCCGGCATGAACATCGGCGTCCTGCTCGACCAGGGCAACGTGACGCCCGGCATCACCAACATGCTGCTGTCCGACCCGGCGGACATCTTCGCCCCGTGGAGCATGAAACGCGGCCAGCGGGTCTTGAACGCTGGGGAAACCCGCGAGCTCCTGGGGTTGATGGAGGAAAGCCGAGCCTTCGGCCCGCCGAAGGACGGGCTGCGGCTGCCGGACAACGATTTCTGGTGGACCGTCGCCTCGTGCCGCAACGGCGTGTGGGGTTTTCAGGCCTATCACTATCCGACCGACGGCTTCGCGAACATGAAGTTCTCCGCGCGGCTCTTCTCATGGGACACGGTTCCGATCCCGGTCAATCCGCCACGCAAACTGGTACCGGCAGAACTGCGGCGCGATATGAACGCGCCGGTGCATCGTGCTCGGGCGGATCGCTGGATGCTGGTTGTGGGGAAGGATGGGCTCCGACCGAGGTAGCGGAACCGCTTGCGCACCCTATATAATTCTCATGTGGCTTGGCTTTGGAGCGCGACAGGCACAGTGATCGGGACGATGGAATTTCTGCGCGGTGAGGGCGAATGGCGGGCGGGCGGCCCCAACGAGCCGCCGGGCGGGCCGCCACAGCAGCCGCCGCGCCGTGATGACGGCGATGGAGACGGTCGCGACGGCGAGCGCCGTACCGGCGCTCTCACGCTCACCCGGACACGCACCAAGAAGCCGTCGATGTACAAGGTGCTGATGCTGAACGACGACTACACGCCGATGGAGTTCGTGGTCGATGTCCTGCAGAACATCTTCCAGAAGAATCGCGAAGAGGCGACCCAGGTCATGCTCCACGTGCACCAGAAGGGTGTGGGCGTGTGCGGCGTGTACACCTACGAGATCGCCGAGACCAAGGTGACCCAGACCGTCGATTACGCCCGCAAGAACCAGCACCCTCTCCAGTGCACGTTGGAGAAAGAGTAGCGAGTACCGAGTAGTCCGTTTCTCAGTCGAGGTGGTTCGATGTCCATGCTGTCCAAGAACCTCGAGAAGTCCCTGCATCGCGCCTTCGGGCTGGCAGGCGAACGCCGTCACGAATATGCGACGCTGGAGCATCTGCTGCTGGCCATGACCGAGGACGAGGACGCGACGCCCGTCCTCAAGGCCTGCGGCGTCGACATCGACCGCCTGCGCCACGACCTCGAGGCCTTCGTCGACAACCGTCTCAAGGGCATCATCACGCAGAACCCGAGCGAGCCTCTGCCGACCGCGGGCTTCCAGCGTGTCGTCCAGCGCGCCGCCGTCCACGTCCAGTCGTCGGGCCGCAAGGAAGTGACCGGCGCCAACGTACTGGTGGCGCTGTTTTCCGAGCGCGACAGCCACGCCGTGTCGTTCCTCGAGAACCAGGGCATGACCCGCCTCGACGCGGTCGACTACATCAGCCACGGCAAAGCCAAGGTGCCGGGCCGCGCCCGCACGCGCCGGGTCACCGGCTCGGAGGAGGAGGCGGGTGCGGAGCCCGCCGCCAAGCAGGGCAACGAGGCGCTGGCCGCCTATTGTGTCGATCTCAACCAGAAGGCCCGCGAGGGCCGGGTCGATCCGCTGATCGGCCGCAGCCACGAAGTCGAGCGCACCATCCAGGTCCTGTGCCGCCGCACCAAGAACAACCCGCTCTATGTCGGCGAGCCCGGCGTCGGCAAGACCGCCATCGCCGAGGGGCTGGCACGCAAGATCGTCGACGGCGAGGTGCCCGACGTCCTGAAGGAATCGATCATCTACGCGCTCGACATGGGCGCGCTGCTCGCC
>CAYRBQ010000390.1:0-291 GCA_964422305.1 uncultured Reyranella sp.
CGAGCTTGGCGCCGACCAGGCTGGCGATGGGCGCCAGCGGCGGGCCGAACCGCTCCTCGATCCAGTATTCGGTGAGGGCCGCCCGGCCGCCGCTGCGCCGCACCGTCATGCGCTTGCGGTCGACCGGGTGACGGCCGATCGCCGCCTCCACCGTCCCACGGGCGGCCTTCGGCGCCCCCCAGACCAGCGCCTGGTAGATGCGCGTCAGGTCGTGGGCGGCGAAGAGCTTGGAGAGCGACTGATGGGTCCGGTCGTTCTTGGCCACGACCATGACGCCCGACGTGTCCTTGT
>CAYRBQ010000390.1:301-4397 GCA_964422305.1 uncultured Reyranella sp.
CGATGCACGATGCCGGGCCGGCGTACGCCGCCGATGCCCGACAGGCCCTCGCCGCAATGGGCCTGCAGGGCGTTGACCAGCGTCTTGTCGGGATTGCCAGGCGCGGGATGCACGACCAGGCCCGCCGGCTTGTTCAGGACCAAGAGGTCGTCGTCCTCGAAGAGGATGTCGAGATCGATCGCCTGCGGCCGCGGCACCGCCGGCTCGGGCTCCGGCACGTCGACGGTGAAGCACTCGCCCGTTTTGACCTTGCGGGACGGCTCTTCTATCGTCTGGCCCCCCGCCAGCGTCACGCGGCGACCCTCGATCAGCGCCTTCACGCGGCTTCGCGTGAGGTCCGGCAAGGCAGCGGCCAGCGCACGGTCGAGCCGCTCGCCGGCGGCGCTCTCGTCGATGGTCACGGTGTGGCGACCGGCGCCGCTCATGGAGTTTACTTGGCGTCCCCTGCTCAGGCCTACGCACCGCTCTGGCTGAAGGTGCTGGTGATCGTGATGGGCCTGCTGATCATAGCGGGCTTCGTCGTCATTGCGGCCGAGATCGCCCGCCGCATGTCTACGCCCAACGCCGCACGTTCGCCAGCCGCCGCGTCGGGGTTCACCGAGCGCATCGCGCTGCCGTCGGGCGCGCGCGTGGTCTCGATGAACGCCGTGGGCGACCGGATCGTCGTCCATGTCGAGACCCAGGGCGGGCCGGCCTCCGCCTACGTGGTCGATCCGCGCAACGGTGCCCTCGTCGGCACCATCGAGTTCCCGCCCGGCGCAGGCCGCTGAGCATGATCGATCACCTGTCGATCACGACGACCGACCTCGATCGCGCACAAGCCTTCTACGACCCGGTGCTGGGCGCGCTGGGCTACCCGAGGGTCAACCGGCGGCCGCACGCCATCGGTTACGGCGTGCGCGACCGCGGGCCCGACGCGCCGGCCTACATCTCCGTCTACCTCACCCGCGAGACCCTCGTGCCGGACAACCGCCACTGGGCGTTCCGGGCGCCGAGCCGCGCCGCCGTCCGCGCCTTCCACGAGGCGGCATTGAGGCACGGCGGCACCGACGACGGCGCACCGGGTCTGCGGCCCAACTACCATGAGCATTATTACGGCGCGTTCGTGCGCGACCCGGACGGCAACCGGATCGAGGCGGTGACGCACCAGCCCGAGGACAACGAATGAACTTCCGCAGCGACAACGAGGTCGGCGCCCATCCCAAGATCCTCGAGGCGGTGACCCACGCCTTCTCCGGCGGCACGGCGCATTCGTACGGCGCCGATGACTGGACTCACGAGGTCGAGCGGCGCCTGCGCGAGATCTTCGAGAAGCCGGACCTCATCGTCTTTCCGGTGGCGACCGGCACCGCCGCCAACGCGCTGGCGCTCTCCTGCTGCACGCCGCCCTGGGGTTCGATCTACTGTCATCCCGAGGCGCACATCCAGGTCGACGAGGCCAATGCGCCGGAGTTCTTCGCTTCCGGCGCCAAGCTCGTGCCGATCGCCGGCCCCGCCGGCAAGATGGACACCAAGGCGCTGGCCGATGCGCTGGCGCAGCCGGTCTACGGCGTCGTGCACCATCCGCAGCCGGCCGCCGTCAGCATCACGCAGGCCACGGAATGCGGCACGGTCTACGATCCGCACGACATCGCCGTGATGGCCACAGCCGCCCATCGCCACGGCCTCAAGCTGCACATGGACGGCGCGCGCTTCGCCAACGCCCTCTCCTTCATCGGCTGCTCCGCGGCCGAGCTCTCGTGGCGGGCCGGCGTCGACGTGCTGAGCCTCGGCGCCACCAAGAACGGCGCACTCGCGGCCGAAGCAGTCGTCTTCTTCGAGCCTGACCTCGCGCGCGAGTTCGAGTTCCGGCGCAAGCGGAGCGGCCATCTCTTCTCCAAGATGCGCTTCCTTTCGGCCCAGCTCGCCGCCTACTTCACCGACGGGCTGTGGCTCGCCAATGCGCACCACGCCAACAGCATGGCGCGCCGGCTGGTCGCCGGGCTGACGACGCTGAAGGGCACGCAGCTCCTCTACCCGGTCGATGCCAACGAGATCTTCGTCATCCTGCCGCCCGGCGTGCACGACGCCTTGCAGGCGGCGGGGGCGCAGTATCATCCCTGGCCGTCGGACCGGCCGGGCGAGCGGGCCTTCCGGCTGGTGACGGCGTTCAATACGGAAGCCGCCGAAGTCGACCGTTTCCTGTCCATCGCCAAAAAAGCAGCAGCCTGAGCGTTCCATGACCCACCAGCGCACCCTCACCGCCGCCCACTGGGGCGTCTACGAAGTCGAGTACGACGACGCCGGCAACCCGACCAAGCTGCATCCCTTCTCGAAGGATCCCGATCCCTCGCCGATCGGCCTGCACATGCTCTCCGACGAAGTGGCGCGCCTGCGGGTCCTGCGGCCGGCCATCCGCAAGAGCTGGCTCGAGAAAGGCCCGGGTGCGAACAGCGACAAACGGGGACAAGAGCCGTTCGTCGAGGTGCCGTGGGACGAGGCGCTCGATCTCGTGGCCAACGAGCTGAAGCGCGTGAAGGAGACGCACGGCAACAGCGCGATCTTCGGCGGCTCCTACGGCTGGTCGAGCGCGGGCCGCTTCCACCACGCGCAGAGCCAGGTGAAGCGTTTCCTGAACTGCTACGGCGGCTTCGTACGCCACATGGATTCCTACAGCCTGGGTGCGGCGCGCGTGCTGATGCCGCACATCGTGGCGACCATGGAAGAGCTCATGGCCATGCACACGCGCTGGGAGACGCTGGCCGAGCACTGCAAGCTCTTCGTCACCTTCGGCGGGGTGCCGCGCAAGAACGCCCAGATCAACGCCGGTGGCGCCACGCTGCACCACGTCAAGCGTGGTCTCTACGACATGCGGGAAAGCGGCGTGCGCTTCGTCAACGTCACCCCGACCGGCGACGATCTCGACAATGGCGGCGAGGTCGAATGGCTGGCGATCCGGCCCAACACCGACGCCGCGATGATGCTGGCGCTCTGCCACGTGCTCTGGACCGAGAAGCTCTACGACCGCGCCTTCCTCGACCGCTGCACCGTGGGCTTCGACAGGTTCGCGCCGACCCTCGAAGGGAAGACGCCGGAATGGGCGGAGAAGATCACCGGCATCCCCGCTTCCCGCATCCGTAGCCTCGCGCGCGAGATGGCCGCGACCCGCACCACCGTCTCGATCGGCTGGTCGCTGCAGCGCAGCCACCACGGCGAGCAGCCCTTCTGGGCGCTGATCACCTTGGCCTGCATGCTGGGCCAGATCGGCTTGCCGGGCGGCGGCTTCGGCGTGGGCTACGGCCCGGTCAACCTGATGGGCAGCCCCCACGCCCGCTACTCCGGCCCGACCCTGCCGCAGGGCACCAACCCGGTGAAGGAGTTCATCCCCGTCGCGCGCTTCACCGACATGCTGCTGCATCCCGGCCAGTCGTTCGACTACAACGGCCAGCGCCACAAATATCCCGACATCCGCTTCGTCTACTGGGCCGGCGGCAACCCCTATCACCACCACCAGGACCTCAACCGCCTGCGCCAGGCGTGGCGCAAGCCCGAGACCATCGTCTTCCACGAGCAGTTCTGGACGCCGGCCGCCAAGATGGCCGACATCGTGCTGCCCGCGACGGTGAGCCTCGAGCGCGACGACATCGGCTACGGCACGCGCGAGCCCTACCTGATCGCCATGAAGAAGGCGCGCGCGCCGCTGGGCGAGTCGCGCGACGACTACGACATCTTCCATGCCCTGGCGCAGCGCCTCGGCGTCGCCGAGGAGCACTCGGAAGGCCACAAGGACGCCAAGGACTGGATGGCGCACCTCTACGAGGAGGCGCGTCAGAAGTCGGCCAAGGCCGGGGTGACCCTCCCCGCCTTCGACGCATTCTGGGACGCCGGCATCGCCGAGGCCAAGGGCGAGAACCGCGATCCCGTCATGCTCGCGAAGTTCCGCGAGGACCCGGCGAAGCACCCGCTCAAGACCCCGTCGGGCAGGATCGAGATCTTCTCCGAGAAGATCGCCTCTTTCGGCTACGACGATTGCCCCGGCCATGCGACCTGGATCGAGCCGATCGAATGGCTGGGCGCGAAGGCCGCCGAGCGCTATCCCCTGCACATGCTGTCGGAC
>CAYRBQ010000391.1:0-4368 GCA_964422305.1 uncultured Reyranella sp.
GTGAAGGCGACGCCGAGCTCGACCGCGGTCTGTCGCGTGCGGTTGACCAGCCGCAGCTCGGGCACGCCGGCGTCGACCAGGCTCGCCACCACGGCGCGCGCCGCACCACCGGCGCCCAGGACAAGGACGGGTCCTCGCTCCGCGCTCCAGTGGGGCGCGTTGTACCTGAGCGCCTCGAGGAAGCCGAAGCCGTCGGTGTTGCGGCCCTCCAGCGTGCCGTCCTTGTGCTTCACCACCGTGTTCACGGCGCCGATGCGGCTTGCGACCGGATCGATGCGGTCGAGCAGCGGCATGATCTCGATCTTGTGCGGCAGCGTCAGGTTGCAGCCGCGCGCGTTGGGCGTGCGCTTCAGGAACGCCACCAGCTCCTCGAGCGCGGCGCGCCGGGGTTCGATCGGCAGGCGGCCGTAATAGCCGTCGATCCGGTGCTGCTTCAGCCAGAAGCCGTGCAGGGCGGGCGAGCGCGAATGCTCGATCGGCCAGCCGACGATGGCCGCGAACGGCCGGCCAGCCGCTTCTGAAACGAGAGTGTCGAAGGCGTTCATGCGGCGCGCTCCAGTCCGATGCCGTGACCGGCGAGAAAGCCCAGCAGCGGCAGGAGCGGCAGGCCGAGGATGGTGAAGTAGTCGCCCTCGATGCGGCTGAAGAGATGCGCGCCCACGCCTTCCAGGTGATAGGCGCCGACCGACGATGTTATGCCTTCGCCCGCCCGCGCGAGATAGGTGTCGAGGAAGGCCTCGTCGAAGGCCCGCATGGTGAGGCGCGCGCGCTCGTTGTGATGCCACAACCGCCCGCCCGCCTTGGCGACGACCACCGACGAGCAGAGCTCGTGGGTCTTCCCGCGCAATGCCAGGAGCTGTTCGCGGGCGGCCGCCATCGTAGGCGGCTTGTCGAACAGCCGGTCCTCGCAGGCGAGCGTCGAGTCCGCGCCGATCACCATCGCCTCCGGCCGCCGCCGCGACACGCGCACGGCTTTCAGCTCGGCCAAGGTTTCCGCGACGTCCTGCGCCGAGGCCTTCTCCGCGAGCAGGCTCCGCTTGGCCTCGTCCTCGTCGACGCCCGACAGCTCGATCGCGAAGTCGAGGCCGGCATTGGCGAGCATTTGGCGGCGCGACGGGCTGGCGGAGGCGAGGATCAGCATCTTCTTCAGGCGGGCTCCAGGCGGTAGAGCCCGCCCTGGTCGGTGTGGGTCACGACGTAGATCAGACCGTCGGGCCCCTGCCGAACGTCGCGGATATACGGAAGCAGGTCGGGGAGCAACCGCTCCTCGCCGGCATACCGATCGCCGTCGAGCTGGATGCGGAACAGCGCATTGTTGGACAGCGCGCCGGTGAACAACGAGCCCTTCCACGCCGGGAAGCGGTCGCCGGTATAGAAGGCGAGCCCGCTCGGCGAGATCGACGGCACCCAGACCCGAACCGCGTCTTCCATGCCGGGCAGGCTCTTGTTCGGGCTGATCGTGGCGCCGGAATAGTCGATGCCGTGCGTGGCGAGCGGCCAGCCGTAGTTCGCGCCGGCCTTCAGGAGGTTCAGCTCGTCGCCGCCGCGCGGCCCGTGCTCGCAGAGCCAGATACGCCCTGTGTTCGGGTGCATCGTCATGCCCTGCGGGTTGCGATGACCGTAAGTGAAGATCTCCGGCCGCACGCCGGCCCGGCCGACGAAGGGATTGTCCGGCGGCACCGAGCCGTCGTCGCGCAGCCGTACGACCTTGCCGCCGAGATCGTCGAGCTTCTGCGCACGCTGCATCTGGTAGCGCTCGCCGCAGGTCACGTAGAGGAGGCCGGCGCGGTCGAACACGATGCGCGAGCCGAAGTGGAGGCCGCCGGACGCGCGCGGCAACGCCTCGAAGATGGGGCGGATGTTCACCAGCGCGTTGTTGCGGAACTCTCCGCGCGCCAGCACGGTCGCCGCGCCGCCGTCGCCCCCGCCGGAATAGCTGAGGTAGACCAGGTTGTTCTGCGCGAAGTTGGGGTGCAGGCAGATGTCGAGCAGGCCGCCCTGGTTGCGGGCGTAGACCCGGGGCACCCCGCCCACCGGCCCGCGCTCCAGGCGGCCGTTGGCGAAAATCCGCAGCCTACCGGGCCGCTCCGTGATCAGCAGCCGCCCGTCGGGCAGGAAGGCCATGCCCCAGGGCTGCTCGAGGTCCTGGGTGAGGGTGGTCACGCGATACGACGCGTTGCCGGCCCGGAGCACACCCTGTGCACGACTGATCATGGGGCTGGCCACGATGGGTGCGGCAAGAAGGGCGGCCGCGCCACCGGCAAGAAGGTTACGGCGCTGTTGCAAGAAACCCTCCTCGGATCAGGGATGCGCTGGGCTGGCGCGTCGAAGGCCGGCCACTATACTCGACGGCCGCACGCGGGGGGACGTTCCCGCCCAACCGCCAGCCAACACGGGGGAAGAGCTTCTGATGTCCAAGTCCATCCTGATCCACGAAAACGGCGGCCCGGAGAAGATGCAGCTCCACGACGTCGACGTCGGCGCGCCCGGTCCCGGCCAGGTCAAGATCCGTCATACCGCGATCGGCCTCAACTTCATCGACGTCTACACCCGCTCCGGCCTCTATCAGACGCCGTTGCCCAACGCGGTCGGTCGCGAGGGCGCGGGTGTGATCGTCGAGGTCGGCCCCAAGGTGAAGGGCTTCAAGAAGGGCGACCGCGTCGCCTATTGCGGCGTGCTCGGCGCCTACTGCCAGGAGCGCCTGATGGGCACCGACCAGCTCGTGCACGTGCCGAAGGGCGTGAGCGATGAGCAGGCCGCCGCGATCATGCTGAAGGGCATGACGACCGAGTATCTCGTCGACCACACCGCCAAGGCCTGGCTGAAGAAGGGCGACATCGTCCTGTTCCACGCCGCCGCCGGCGGTGTCGGCTTGCTGTTCGGCCAGTGGGCCAAGGCGCGCGGCTACAAGGTGATCGGCACGACCTCCTCGGCCGAGAAGGCGGCGCTCGCCAAGAAGAACGGCTACAAGTGGGTGATCGACTACACCAAGGAGGACATCGTCGCCGCGGTGAAGAAGATCACCAAGGGCAAGGGCGTGCCGGTGGTGTTCGACGGCGTCGGCAAGGACACCTGGGCGGCCTCGCTCGACTGCCTGCAGCCGCGCGGCCTCATGGTCTCCTTCGGCAACGCCTCGGGCGCCGTGCCGCCGGTCGCGCTCGGCATCCTGAACACCAAGGGCTCGCTCTACGTCACGCGCCCCAGCCTCGGCGCCTATACGGCGACCCGCAAGGAACTCGAGGCGTCGGCCAAGTCGGTCTTCAAGATGATCAAGAGCGGCAAGGTCAAGATCGCCATCGACCAGCACTATCCGCTGGCCGAAGCGGCGCAGGCGCATATCGACCTCGAGAGCCGCAAGACCACGGGCCAGACCGTTCTGGTTCCCTGAAACCGCGTCCGGCGTCGGCGTAGATGGTCATCGTCGGACTGACCGGCTCGATCGGCATGGGCAAGTCCACCGCAGCGAAGATGCTGCGGGAGATGGGCGTGCCCGTGTACGACGCCGATGCCGCCGTCCATGCGCTGCAGGCCCCCAACGGGCCTGCGCTGCCGGCCATCGAGGCGGCGTTCCCCGGCGTGGTGCAGAACGGCGTGCTCGACCGCCAGGCGTTGGGCGCGCGCGTGTTCGGCAACAAGGAAGCGTTGCGGCGGCTCGAAGCCATCGTGCATCCGATGGTGCAACTGAAGCAGCGCGCCTTCCTGCGGCGCGCGGCGCTGGCCGGCAAGAAGCTGGTGGTGCTCGACATCCCGCTGCTGTTCGAGGGGATGGGCGAGCGCCGCGTCGACGCGACGCTCGTGGTGAGCGCGCCGGCCTTCCTGCAGCGCCGCCGCGTCATGGCGCGGCCCGGCATGACGGCCGACAAGCTCGACGGCATCCTGCGCCAGCAGGTCGCCGATTCGCTGAAACGGCGCAAGGCCACCGTTGTCATCCCGACCGGCATGGGGCTCGCGCCGACCCGCGCCGCCCTCGCGCGGGCCGTGAAGGAATTGCGGTCGCGGCGCGGCCGGTTCTGGCCGGCCAATCCCTGGCGGGAACGATTCACAGCCCGGCTGGCGCGCGCCCGTCGCAAGTAGGACGACAAGTAAGCTAAAAGACTCGCCATGCGCGAAGTCGTCCTCGACACCGAAACCACCGGCCTCGATCCGCTGGCGGGCAATCGCATCGTCGAGATCGGCTGCATCGAGCTGGTGAACATGGTGGCCACCGGCCGCTCGCTGCAGCTCTACCTCAATCCCGAGATGCCGATGCCGGCCGGCGCGCAGGAAGTGCACGGGCTCAGCGACGAGTTCCTGGCCGACAAGCCGCTGTTCGCCGACAAGGTCGAGGAGCTGCTGGAGTTCCTGGGCGACGCCCAGCTCGTGATTCAC
>CAYRBQ010000392.1:0-4366 GCA_964422305.1 uncultured Reyranella sp.
GTACTTCCTCGACTACTATGCGAGGCATCGCCTCGACGTCGATGTCGGGCGCCGCCTCGTCGCGGGCATCGCCGAGGGCTGCCGCCGTGCGGGCTGCGCCCTAGTCGGCGGCGAGACGGCCGAGATGCCGGGCATGTACGTCGAGGGCGACTACGACCTCGCGGGCTTCGCCGTCGGCGCCGCCGAGCGCCATGCACTGCTGCCGCGCGACGACATCGCGCCGGGAGACGTCGTGCTGGGTCTCTCCTCGAACGGCGCACACTCCAACGGCTACTCGCTCGTTCGCCGCGTCGTCGAGCGCAGCGGGCTCAAGTACACGGATCGCGCACCCTTCGCCGACAGGACGCTGGGCGAGGCGCTTCTCGAGCCGACGCGCATCTACGTGAAACAGATCCTTCAGGCGGTGCGTGCCACCGGTGCGATCAAGGGGTTGGCCCACATCACCGGCGGCGGCCTGCCCGGCAACGCGCCGCGGTGCCTGCCGGACGGCACGCGCGCTCGCCTCGACGCGCGCCGCTGGACGGCACCGCCGGTCTTCGCGTGGCTGCATGAGGTGGGCCAGGTTCCGACCGACGACATGTTGCGGACGTTCAATTGCGGGCTGGGCATGATCGTCGTCACCGGCAAGGACGATGCGGCGGCGGTGGCGAAGGCTTTGACCGAGACGGGCGAGACCGTGAGCGAGGTCGGCGTCATCGAGCGGGCGCCGACCGACGAAGCAGATTGCGTCGTCGACCACGCCGACGCGCTATGGCGAAGCTGAAGGTCGGCATCCTGATCTCCGGGCGCGGCAGCAACATGGCGGCGCTGATCAGGGCCGCCGCAGCGCCCGACTACCCCGCCGAGATCGCCTGCGTCGTGAGCAACAGGGCCGACGCGCCCGGCCTCGGCCTCGCCACAGCCGCGGGCGTTGCCACCACCGTCGTGTCCCACCGCAATCACCCCGACCGCGAGACCTTCGACCGGGCCGTCTCCGTCGAGCTGGAGCGGCACGGCGTCGGGCTCGTGGTCATGGCCGGCTTCATGCGCATCCTGAGCCCGTGGTTTCCGACGCGCTGGGCAAACCGCCTCATCAACATCCACCCCTCGCTGCTGCCGGCGTTCCGGGGCCTGCATGTGCAGCAGCAGGCGATCGATGCCGGCGTGCGGCTGAGCGGGTGCACGGCGCATTTCGTGATCCCCGACCTCGACTCCGGGCCGATCATCGCTCAGGCGGCCGTACCGGTACTGGACGGCGACACCGCCGAGACGCTTTCGGCACGCATCCTGCGCCAGGAACACCGGCTCTACCCCGAGGTCGTGCGCTGGTTCGCCGAAGGCCGGATCGTCGTCGACGGCTCCCGGGCGACCGTGGCCGGCGTGCCGGCCGGCGCGACGCTCCTCTTCTCTCCCGAACCCTAGTCCGGTATAAGCTCGGCCATCTATTTCAGCGGGGACTACTATGGCGGAAGCGCAGGACGACTACCGGGCCCACATGGAGACGTACACGTCTTTCAACAAGCTCGTGACCTTCACGATCCTCTGGATCGTGCTGCTGCTGGTTGCGATGGCGCTCGGGCTGGTCGGCAACCTGCCGGTGCTCGCGCTCCTGCTCGGCATCGGCGGCACGGTGGCGCTGCTGGTGGCCTTCGCCGTCCTGGGCTGACGCCCGAGCCCGCGCTCAAAAGAAAAGCGGCCCCCTGACCTCCATCGGGGGCCGCTTTTTTGTTGTCCGGAAGGTCGGCCGCTCAGCCGACGATCTCGAAGCCCGCGAAGAAGTAGGCGATCTCAATCGCGGCGTTCTCGGGCGAGTCCGAGCCGTGCACCGAGTTGGCCTCGATCGACTCGGCGAAGTCCTTGCGGATCGTGCCGGCATCGGCGTTGGCCGGGTTGGTGGCGCCCATGATCTCGCGGTTCTTAGCGATGGCGTTCTCGCCCTCGAGGACCTGAACCACGACGGGGCCGGACGTCATGAACGAGCAGAGGTCGTTGAAGAACGGGCGGGCCTTGTGGATGCCGTAGAACTGCTCGGCCTGCTGGCGGCTCATCCAGATCCGGCGCTGGGCCACGATGCGCAGACCCTTCTCCTCGAACCGGGCGTTGATCTTGCCGGTCAGGTTCCGGCGGGTCGCGTCCGGCTTGATGATCGAGAAAGTGCGTTCGACGGCCATATTTACCCTCTTGCCCGTATGCTTCTGGCGTGTGGGCGCGCCTTATAAACGCGGGGTTCCGGCCCGGCAAGCCGGTTGGACCGGCCCGTCCAGCATGCTAAACGCCGCGGCCCCATGCTCCACGTCAGCGACCTCTCCTTTCGCCACGGCGAGCGCGTCCTGTTCGACCGCGCCTCGGTGGCCTTTTCCGATGGCTGGAAGGTCGGCCTGGTCGGCCGCAACGGCGCGGGCAAATCGACCCTGCTCAAGCTGATCCAGGGCCAGTACGAGGCGGACGGCGGCGAAATCAACCTGATGGGCCGCACCAAGATCGGCTCGGTACCGCAGGACCCGCCGGGCGGCGACATCTCCGTCATCGATGCCGTGCTGGCCGCCGACGTCGAGCGTACCGCCCTGCTCGCGGAAGCCGAGACGTCCGAGGACGGCATGCGGCTTGCGGAGATCCACCTCAGGCTGGAGGAGATCGGCGCGGCATCGGCGCCGTCGCGTGCGGCATCGATCCTGAACGGCCTCGGCTTCGACAACGAGAAGCAATCCCGGCCCTGCGGCGAGTTCTCCGGCGGCTGGCGCATGCGCGTGGCGCTGGCCGGCACGCTGTTCAGCGATCCCGACCTCCTGATCCTCGACGAGCCGTCGAACCATCTCGACGTCGAGGCGATGATGTGGCTGACGGAGCATCTGAAGCGCTTCCAGCACACGCTGCTGATGGTGAGCCACGATCGCGACCTGCTGAACGACGTGTGCGACCACATCGTCCATATCGACAACCAGAAGCTCGTCTCCTACACCGGCAACTACGACTTCTTCGAGCGGACCCGCGCCGAGCGCCTGGCCAACGACGCCGCGCAGCAGGCCAAGATCGCCGCCCAGCGCAAGCACATGCAGGCCTTCGTCGACCGCTTCAAGGCCAAGGCCAGCAAGGCGCGCCAGGCGCAGTCGCGCATGAAGATGATCGAGAAGCTCGGGCCGGTCGCGACGGTGCCGGTCGACGAGAAGATCTCCTTCAACTTCCCCTCGCCCGACCAGCTCGCCTCGCCGATCGAGACGCTCGACGGCGTCTCGGTGGGCTATGCCGGCGGCCCGCCGGTGCTGCGCTCGCTCGACCTCAGGCTCGACATGGACGACCGCATCGCGCTGCTCGGCCAGAACGGCAACGGCAAGTCGACCTTCATCCGCCTGCTCTCCGACCGGCTGCAGCCGCGCGAAGGGCGGGTCCGGCGCAGCTCCAAGCTGCGCATCGGCTACTTTTCCCAGGACCAGGAGGAGAGCCTCGACTACGAGGCGACGCCGTTCGACCACATGAACCGCGCCCTCGGTCCGGGCATCGGCGAAGCCAAGGTGCGCGCCCAGCTCGGCCGCTTCGGCTTCTCGCGCGACCGTGCCGACCTCAAGGTCGGCCTGCTGTCGGGCGGCGAGAAGACTCGCCTACTGCTGGCGCTGGCCACGCGCACCGGCCCGCACCTGCTGCTGCTGGACGAGCCGACCAACCATCTCGACATGGATGCGCGCGCCTCGCTGGTCGACGCGATCAACGACTTCGAGGGCGCCGTCGTGCTGGTGAGCCACGACACCCATCTGGTGAAGATGGTGGCCGACCAGCTCTGGGTCGTGGCCGACGGCAAGGTGACACCCTTCGACGGCGACATCGACGAGTATCAGGCCAAGCTGTTGCGCGAGCGCAGCGGGCGGCCGGCCAAGGAAGGCAAGGCGAGGAAGGAGAAGGCCGCCGCGGCTTCGGCACCCGCGCCGGTCGTGTCCGAGAAGGTGAAGCGCGGCCCGCTGAAGCGCGCGCTCGAAGCGGCGGAAAAGAACATCGCGGCGCTCACCAAGCAGCGCAACGAAATCGAGGCCAAGCTCGCCGATCCCGCGACCTACTCAGGCCCGCCGACGGTCGCGGCGGATCTCCAGAAGGAAAAGGTCCGGTTGGAGCGCGAGCTCGCCCACGCCGAGCACGAATGGCTGGTGGCGCAGGAAGCCTTCGAGGCGGCCTGAGCCCTACTCCGCCGCGGCCGTGACGGCCTTCGGCGCGGTGTTGTTGCGGATCACCATGACGAGGCCCGCATTGACCGTGTAGAGGCCGATCGCGATCCAGAAGATCACGGCGGGCAATCCCTGGCCCATCAGGAACCCGAACAGCGGCGGCGCCAGGAACGAGCCGATATCGAGGCCGGAATAGACGAAGCCGAAGACCTTGCCCGAGGCGCCGGGCGGCGTGG
>CAYRBQ010000393.1:0-4354 GCA_964422305.1 uncultured Reyranella sp.
ATGCTCGACGGCTGGCTGCAGCGCGGGCTCGCGGCCTCCGATGTCGTCGTCGCCGAGCCGGTCGAGGCGATCCGGCCCAAGCACGCCGGGCTCCGGGTCGTCGCGTCGTCCACGGAAGTCGCGGAGACGCCGGAGATCGCGATCCTCGCGGTGAAGCCGCAGTCGATGGACGCGACGCTCACGGACCTCAAGCGCTTCGCCGATGCGGGCACCGTGTTCCTGTCGATCGCGGCCGGCAAGACGCTCACCTACTTCGGCGGCCATCTCGGCGTCGGCGCCAAGGTCGTGCGCTCCATGCCCAATACGCCGGCGGCGGTGCGCCAGGGCATCACGGTGGCGACCGCGGCCAAGGCCGTGACGGCCGCGGAAAAGAAGCGCTGCCACGACCTGCTCGAGGCGGTGGGCGAGGTGCTGTGGGTCGATGATGAGGCGCTGATGGATCCGGTCACGGCGCTGTCCGGCAGCGGCCCGGCCTACGTCTTCCTGCTGGTCGAAGCGATGGCGGCGGCCGGCTCGAAGCTCGGGCTCACGCCGGACATGGCGATGCAGCTCGCGCGGGCCACGGTCGCGGGCAGCGGCGAGCTCTTGCGGCAATCGACGGAACCCGCATCGCAGTTGCGCGTAAACGTCACCAGCCCGGGCGGCACCACGGCCGAGGCGCTGAAGGTGCTGATGGCCGACGACGGTATCCAGAAGGTGTTCGACAAGGCGCTGGCCGCGGCGTCCCGCCGCTCGAAGGAGCTCGCCGGATGACCGGGACAGGCGGCGACGCGTCCACGAAGGCGCTGGATGCTTTTCTCGGCCTGATCGCCGAGAAGGGCGTCGCCGATGTGGCGTTGCGCGACGTGGCCGAGGCTGCCGGGCTTGGATTCGCCGACCTCTATGGCCTGCACCCCGATAAGGTATCGCTGATCGCAGCCTTCATGGCCCGCATCGACGCCGAGGTGCTGGCGGGGACGTCGGGCACGAGGGATCCGGAGGAAACTGCCCGCGACCGGCTGTTCGACGCGATGATGCGCCGCTACGACGCGCTGAAGCCTTACCGCGCGGCGCTCCGCGCCATCCGCCGCGCCGGCACGCGCGATCCCCTGCTGGCGCTGAGCATGGGCCCGGCGCTGCGGCGCTCCATGGCGGCGATGCTCGAAGCGGCGGCTCTCTCCAGCGAAGGACTCCCAGGTGCGTTGCGGCAGAACGGCCTATTGGCCATTCACTATGCCGTCTCCCGGGTTTTCGACCGCGACGATACGGCCGACCTGTCCAAGACGATGGCGTCCTTGGACAGCCGGCTCAAGATGGCCGAAAAATGGACCCAACTATTTGATAAATATGTGAAATATTCAGAGTCGAAGACACCGCCAGAGGCCCCGGTTTCGCCTGCTGCATGAAAATTTTTTGCGCTGCACAAAATCGTCTCTTGACTTGCTGCGATGCATCCATAAATTAGGCCTCGTTGTGCACCGCAGCAAAGCGGTGCCGAGAGTTTCAGCCGCATCGCCCCAGCAGGAGATTTTCCATGTACGCCAACGGCGCCTTCAAGAACCCGTTCACCGACTTCGACTTCAGCAAGATCTCGAGCGAGTTCAAGCTCCCGGTCGTGAACGTCGAGACGATCGTCGAGACCACCCGCAAGAACTTCGCCACGCTCACCTCGGTCAACACCGCTGCGGTCGAGTCGATGAAGGCGATCGCACAGCGCCAGGGCGACATGGTCCGCGCCGCGATGGAAGACCTCTCCAAGCACGGCAGCGAAGTGCTCGCCGCCGCGACCGTCGAGGAGAAGGCCGCCAAGCAGATCGACTTCGCGAAGAAGAGCTACGAGCTCGCGATCGCCAATTCCAAGGAGCTGGCCGACCTCTACAGCAAGGGCCACACCGATGCCCTCACCGCGCTGACCGCGCGCGTCGCCGAGCTGACCGAAGAGGTCAAGGCCGCGATCGCCAAGAAGCAGTAAGTCCGGCGTCACCGCCGAACGGAAGGGCCGCTCGCAGGAGCGGCCCCTTTGTTATGGTGGGGGATGATCACCTACGACGACTTCCTCAAGGTCGACATTCGTGTCGGCACCATCCTCGAGGCGAGCGTGCTCGAAGGCGCGCGCAAGCCGGCCTACCGGTTGCTGATCGATTTTGGCGACGCGATCGGCAAGAAGAAATCCTCGGCGCAGATCACGGTTCACTATACGGCCGAAGAACTGGTCGGCCGCCAGGTCGCGGCGGTGGTGAATTTCCCGTCGCGCCAGATCGGCAGGTTCATGTCGGAAGTGCTGACCCTCGGCTTCCCCGACGAGAACGGCGCGGTCGTGCTGATCGCGCCGTCGAAGCAGATTCCGAACGGCGGAAAGCTCTTCTAGAAGACCTTGTGGATCCAGTTGTGCGGGTCGGGAGCGCGGCAGCGCTGGATGTCGACCAGCGCCGACTTGAGCTCCGTCGTGCGGATGCCGGGCCCGCCGTTGCCGATGCGGAACTCGCCCTCGGGCGCTTTGACCGTGCCGATCGGCGTCACGACGGCGGCGGTGCCGCAAGCGAAAGCCTCGCGCAGCTTGCCGCTCTTGGCGTCGTTCTTCCATTGGTCGTACGAGTACTTCTCCTCGCGTACCTTGATGCCCTTGTCCTTGGCGAGCGTCAGCAGCGAGGAGCGCGTGACGCCGGGCAGGATGGTGCCGCCGAGCGGCGGCGTGCACATCGATCCGTCGTCGAAGACGAAGAAGATGTTCATGCCGCCCAGCTCCTCGACCCACTTGCGCTCGACGGCATCGAGGAAGACGACCTGGTCGCAGCCGTGCCGCGTTGCTTCGGACTGCGCGAGCAGGCTCGCGGCGTAATTGCCGCCGCACTTGGCGGCGCCGGTGCCGCCGGGCGCGGCGCGGGTGAATTCCTGGCTGACCCAGAGCGACACGGCGTCGGCGCCCGACTTGAAGTAGGAGCCGACCGAGGAGGCGATGACGCTGAACAGGTAGTTCGACGAGGGTTTCACTCCGAGGAAGATCTCGTTGGCGAACATGAACGGGCGCAGATAGAGGCTGCCGTCGCCGTCGGGGATCCAGTCGCGGTCGGTGTCGACCAGCAGATCGCAGGCCTCGAGGAAGATGTCCTCGGGCAGCTCCGGCATGGCGAGACGACGGGCCGAGTCCCGGAAACGCCTGGCGTTCTCGCGCGGCCGGAACAGCGTCGCGCCGTCGCCCGTCCGATATGCCTTCAGTCCCTCGAAGATCTCCTGCGCGTAGTGCAGGACGGCGGCGGCGGGATCCATCGCGATGGTGCCGCGCGGCTCGATCCTGGCGTCGTGCCAGCCGTCGTCGTCGCTGTACTTGATGGTGACCATGTGGTCGGAGAAGACGCGGCCGAAGCCGGGGTTCTTCAGGAGCTCCGCGCGCCTGGCCGCCGGGGTCGGCGAGGGATGGGGCACGCGGGCGAACGTCAGGGACTGTGTCTTGGACATTTCTCTCTCGGATTATCGTTCCAGTGTAGCACTCTCAAAGCGGGATGCGCACGACCACGCGCAGGCCGCCCAGCGGCGAGGGGCCGAGCACGACGTCGCCGCCGTGGCTGCGCGCCACGTCGCGGGCGATGGTGAGGCCGAGGCCGACGCCGCCGGTGTCGGCGTTGCGCGACTCGTCCAGGCGGAAGAAGGGACGGAACACGTCCTCGTAGCGGTCGGGTGGAATGCCTGGCCCGTCGTCGTCGACCGTGATCTCGACTGACGTGCGTCCGCGCACCGCCTCCAGCTTCACATGGCTGCCGTGTCGCAGAGCGTTGGAGACGAGGTTGGTCAGGCAGCGCTTGATGGCAAGCGGCCTCAGCTCGACGCCCATGTCACCCTGCCAGGAGAGGTCGATGCCGGCATTGTCGCGCCGCGCACCGGCCGCCACGTCCTCGAGGATCTCGGACAGGTCGACGAGGGCCGGGTCCTCGTCGCCCTCGCCGCGCGCAAAGGCGAGGTAGCCCTCGATCATGCGCTCCATGTCGGAGACGTCGTTCTCGAGCTCCTTCGTCTCGGCCGATTCGGGCAGCAGGGCGAGCGACAGCTTCATGCGCGTGAGCGGCGTGCGCAGGTCGTGGCTGACGCCGGCCAGCATCTCGGTGCGCTGCTGGATCGAGCGGCGCAGCCGGATACGCATCGTGTGGAAGGCCGTCGCCGCGTTGCGCACCTCGCGCGTGCCGCCGGAGAAGGCGAGGTCGGGCACGTCGCGGCCCTTTCCCAGCGCGTCGGCCGCCACCCCGAGATGCTCGATCGGCACCAGCTCGCGCCGCATGAACCAGATGGCGAGACCGAACAGCACCAAGCCCAGGCCGACCTGGGCCAGCACGGAGGCGAAGCTCGCTCCGAACGTGAGCCGCAGGTAGGGCACGGGGACGGG
>CAYRBQ010000394.1:0-4338 GCA_964422305.1 uncultured Reyranella sp.
GGGCGGGCCGTCCTCGTAGCGCGCCGCGTCAAGGATGCCGGAGCGGCCGTAATAGGCGGTGATGTCGAAGCCCGGCCGGTCGCGGTCGGGGCCGGTCTCGCCGTAGCCCGTGAGCGAGCAATAGATAAGGCGGGGGTTCAGCGGCTCGATGTCTTCCCAGCGCAGCCGCAGCCGCTCGCGCGCCGGCGGCGGGAAGTTCACGATCATCACGTCGGCGGACTTGATGAGGCGCTCGAGCACGGTGCGCGCGCCGTCGGTCTTGAGGTCGAGCGCCAGCGAGCGCTTGAGGCGGCCGTCGAGCTGCCACGGGAAATTGTGCTCGCTCTGCGGGTAGCTGGCGTTCCTGAAGCTGTTGCGATGCGGGTCGCCGTCGCCCGGCGGCTCGATCTTGATCACGTCGGCACCGAAATCGGCGAGCGCCACGGCCGCCGCAGGCGCGGCGATGAACGAGCTGACGTCGAGGACCTTGAGACCCGCGAGCGGCAGCGGCTCGTCGCGGCTCATCGAACGGCGCCGCTCGCCTTGAGGCTTGCGACCTCCTGCGCGCTGAGCCCCGCCTCGCGCAGGATCTCCTCGCTGTGCTCGCCCAGCGCCGGCGTGGGTTTCGCGATCCGCTGGGTGGCGAAGCCGAGACGGATCGGATCGGCCAAGGTGCGTGGCATGTCGGGGATCGCCGTCTCCACGACGGCGCCGCAGGCCACGGCCTGCTGGTCGTCGGGCACATCCTGCGGACGGCTGATGACGCCGAAGGTGACGCTCTCGGCTGCCAGCGCGTCGCGCCAGTGCTCGTAGGGTTTCGTTGCGAACGTCTTGCTCAGGATCGCCGCCAGCTCGGGCGCATTGGCGCGGCGCTCCGGCTCCTTGGCGAAGCGCGGATCGTCGATCAGCGCCTCGAGGCCCATCGCCTTGCAGAGCGGCGCCCACAATTTGTCGGCGCGCACGATGGTGAGCTGCAGCCAGCGATCGTCCTGGGTGCGGTAGATGTTGCCCAGCGCCGAGCGTGGGCGGTCGGGCGGCGGCCGATGGGGCAGGAACGCGCCGACGAGGGCGGCTTGCGCGATCACGCCGCACGACCACAGGCCGTTGCCCAGCAGCGACGTGCCGACCCATGAGCCCTCGCCGGTCTTGGTGCGATGCATCAGCGCCATCAGGATCGCCGAGACGAGCGTCATCGCCGTCGCGCGGTCGCCCTGCGCGGGGCCGGGCACGCCCGGCGGGCCGCCTTCGTAGCGCTGCGCATCGAGCAGGCCCGAGCGGGCGAAATAGGCAGTGGCGTCGAAGCCCGGCCGGTCGCGATCCGGCCCGGTCTCGCCGTAGCCGGTCAGCGAGGCGTAGATCAGTTTAGGGTTCACTTTCTTGACGTCGTCGTAGGCGAGCTTCAGCTTGTCGCGCACTGGCGGCGGGAAGTTGCAGATCAGGATGTCGGTGTTCACCAACAAGCGGTCGAGCACGGCCCGCGCCTCGGCCTGCTTGAGGTCGAGCACCAGCGAGCGCTTGTTCCGCGAGTCCATCTGCCAGGGATAGTTGACTGCACTTTTCGGATAGTTCGACGAATCGTGCATGATGCGGCGGTTGGGATCGCCGTCGGGACCCTCGATCTTGATCACCTCGGCGCCCCAGTCGCCCAGCACGGTGGCGGCCGCGGGGGCGGCGATGAACGAGCTGATGTCGAGGACGCGCAAGCCTGCCAGCGGCAGGGAGTTATCGGACATTTCTGGTTCCCTTCGCGCCGATATGGGCGCGAGCCTCTGGCGTCCGTCAAGACCGGCCGGTAGCTTGGTTTCGGCACGCGGCGTGCTTGGGTAAAGAGGGAGTGGGGAGCATCGTGGCAAAGAAGCGTAAGCCGAATTTCCTGATCGTCCTGATCGACGATCTCCGGTTCGACGAGCTGGGGATCTGCGGTCATCCCTACATGAAGACGCCGAACATCGATCGCATCGGCCACGAGGGCGCGATGTTCACATCGGCGTTCCACACCACGCCGCTCTGCTCGCCCAACCGCGCCTCGATCCTGACCAGCCAGTATGCGAGCCGGCACGGCATCATCGACAACGTGGCGCGCGACGCGCACAGCCACCGCCTGCCGAACTACCACGTGATCCTGCAGCGGCTGGGCTACGAGACCGCGCATGTCGGCAAGTGGCACATGGGCAACTCGGGCGGCCCGCGGCCCGGCTACGACAGGTGGGTGAGCTTCCCGGGTCACGGCTCGATCTTCGACCCGGTGCTCAACATCGACGGCGACGAGCGCCAGCACCAGGGCTACATCACCGACCTTCTCAATCAGCACGCCGTCGACTTCCTGAAGAAGAAGCACGACAAGCCGTTCGCGCTCTTCCTTGCGCACAAGGCGGTGCATCCGGACGCACATCAGGCGGCCGACGGCACGATCGACCTCAGCAAGGGCGGCTACGGCGTGCCCGACCGGCATAAAGACCTTTACAAGGGCGAGCACTTCCCGCTGCCGCCCAATGCGCTGCCCTACGATGAGGTGGTGAAGCAGAAGCCCGCCTGGAAGGAGGCGTTTCAGCTCAAGGTCAACAAGGCCTCGCGCGCCGTCCTCGACGGCATCGGCGCGGGCACGCAGGAGGAGATCCGTCTGCGCGCCGCGATGATGGCCTCGGTCGACGAGGGCATGGGCGACATCTTCAAGGTGCTCGAGGAGACGGGCGAACTCGACAACACCTTCATCCTGTTCCCGGGCGACAACGGCTACTTCTTCGGCGAGCACGGGCTGGGGCCGGAGCGCCGCTTCGCCTACGAGGAAGGCATCAAGTCGCCGTTCCTCATCCGCTATCCCGCTTGGTTCAAGGCGGGGACGGTCAACGACGAGCTGGTGCTGGCGCTCGACATCGCACCGACGCTCGTGGACCTCGCCGGCGGCAAGGCATCCGACTTCAAGACGATGCAGGGCCTGTCGCTGAAGCCTCTGGCGAAAGGCGCGAAGCCGAAAGGCTGGCGCACTTCGTTCATGTGCGAATACTTCAGCGAGAACGCCATGCCCTGGCTGGTGGGCATGAGCTACAAGGCGATCCGCACGCGGCGCCACAAGTACATTCACTGGACGCAGAAGTCGCTCGACGGCTCGGACTGCGACGAGCTCTACGATCTGAAGAGCGACCCCTACGAAATGAAGAACCTGATCGGCAGGAAATCCGAGCAGGGCCTCGTCGCGCGCCTGCGCAAGCAGCTCGCGACATTGGTTGCGAAGTCAGTGGGGCTTTGAGCGAAGGGGGCAACATGTCGACCAAGAGGAGAGCTTTGCTGGCGGGAGCGGTCGCGCTCGCCGCCGTGCCGTCCGCGAAAGCGCAGGCCTGGCCCACCAAGTCGGTGCGGATGATCGTGCCGCTGGCGCCAGGCGCCACCGCCGACATCGTGGCCCGCCTCTTCGCCGAGGAGCTGGGCAAGTCGCTGGGCCAAACCGTCGTCGTCGACAACAAGACCGGCGCGGGCGGCACCATCGCCACGGCCGAGTTGGGACGCTCGCCCACCGACGGCTACACGATGGGCCTCGTCTCGCAGGGCACGATGGTGTTCAACATCGGCCTCTACAAGACGCCGGGCTACGACTCGCAGAAGGACCTGATGCCGGTCGCCGTGAGCGGCGGCGTCTCGAACGTGCTGATCGTGCATCCCGACAATCCGGCGAAGAGCGTCGCCGACCTGCTGGCCCAGGCGCGCGCCAAGCCGGGCGAGCTCACCTTCTCGTCGGGCGGCGTCGGCACCAGCCATCACATGTCGGGCGTGCTGCTCGAGCTGCGCACCGGCGTGAAGCTGCAGCACGTGCCCTATCGCGCGACGCCGGCCGGCATCCAGGCGGTCGCCAATGGCGAGGTCACGATGGGCCTGTTCAACACGCCGACCGTCATCGGCCTGATCAAGGGCGGCAAGCTGAAGGCGCTGGCGGTCACCAGCGAGCAGCGCTCCGGCCTGCTGCCCGAGGTGCCGACCATGATCGAGGCCGGCGTGAAGGACTATGTCGTCAACACCTGGATGGGCTTCGCGGTGCCCGCCGGCGTGCCGGAGCCGGTGGTTGGCAAACTCAATGCCGAGATCAACCGGATCGGCCAATTGCCTGCGGTGCGCGAAAAGATGATGGCGCAGGGCATCGAGATGCTGCCGCCGGGCCCGCCGGCGGCGGCCCAGAAGCTGGTGCGCGACGATCTCGCGCTGTGGCTGCCGATCATCAAGGCATCGGGGGCGTCGGCGGAGTAGTCGCCAGGCCGCAGTTGCCAGCCCCGCAGTTGCCAGTAGGGGCGGCGGCGCGTATCTCCTCGCCATGGGATACAGAGTCGCCGTCGTCGGCGCGACCGGCAATGTCGGTCGCGAAATGCTGCA
>CAYRBQ010000395.1:0-4312 GCA_964422305.1 uncultured Reyranella sp.
ACCAACGCGCCTTCCATTATGATCGGCGAGAAGTGCGCCGACATGGTGCGGCAGGCGGCAAGCCCATGAAGCAGGTCGTTCCCACCCCGCCCGGCGTGCTGCCCTACGAGCCGTTCGGCTTCACCAACTGCGTGCGCGAGGGCGACGTGCTCTATCTCTCGGGCATCTCGGCGATCGATCCCGACGGCAAGGTGGTGGGCGACGACATCGCGACGCAGACCGCCTGCACCTACCGCAACATCGAGCGGGTGCTGCGTGCCGGCGGCTCGGACCTCGACGGCATCCTGCAGATGACCAGCTTCGTGGTCGACCTCGCGAGAAACGGCGGCCCCTATGTCGAGGCCCGCAAGAAGATCCTGACCAGGCCCACCTTCACCAGCGCCACCATCGGCATCTCGGCGCTCATGGTGCCGGGCCTGCTGCTCGAGGTGCAGTGTACCGCCGCGGTTCGGTAGCAGATCAGTTTCTTCCCCTTGGCGGACTCCGCCAAGGGGAAGTGCCCTCGTCATACGAGGGCGATGGGGTTCAGGCCCCCTCCGCCCCTTCGGGGCACCTCCCCCGAAACGCAGGGCAATCGCGTATGGCCCTTCTCTGCCCCCGCGAAGCGGGGGAAGTGCCGCGTCTTACGCGGCGAAGGGGGTTAGAGACGTCGACAAAGGCGTGCCTGCGGCCTTCCCCCTCCGGCCCTTCGGGCCACCTCCCCCGAAACGGGGGAGGAGAGGAAAGGCCATATGTGATCGCCCTGCCCCGAAATGGGGGAGGAGTTCTATTTACTTCGAATCCCCGGATGGATCGGCACCCGCTCGCCCGCGGCGCCGCCGGCGTCGTAGGCGTCGGGCGCGACCATGCGGCGCGGCGCCTCGACGGTGCGGAGCTGCAGGTCGAGCCTGGCAAGCTCGCTCTCGACCACCGCGCTCTTCACCACCACGAGGCTGCGGCCCGTGCTCTCGTTGGCACGGTCGCGCGCCTCCTTCATCGCGAACAGCCGGTCGGCGACCCGGGCCACCATGCCCAGCGCGAACGAGGCGTTGGCGACGTGGCGCTCCTGGTGGCGGAAGCCCTTGTACTCCGCACTGTTCTTGTAGTTGCCGAGCTCGGAGCGCACCGCGCCGTCGATCAGGCCGGTGAGGTAGTGTGCCACCTCGACGTCGGCCTTGAGCCCGAAGAACACATAGGCGGCCTCGCCCGCCGCGTTCTTCTCGCGCCACACCTTGCAGTCGCAGAACGCGGCGATGGCGCCGATGCACTCGTCGAGCGGGATGCGCTTCCTGAGATGCGTCTCGTACACGCGCCGCTCGCAGGGCGCGGCGCGGATCTCGAGGTCGCTCAGCGACAGGTCGTGGCGGTCGAGCAGCTCGGCCACCTTCTCGGCCGCCGCCATCGCCTCGCCCTCGGTGCAGCCGTTCTCGACCGTCCGGGCGCGCAGCGCCTGCAGGCGCCTCAGCAGGGAGTCGAGGTCGCTCACGACTCGTCGGCAACTTTCGCGGCACGGCGCAGCAGCCGGTAGTGCCGCCACAGCGCCAGGGCGACGCCGATCGCCAGGCCCGGCCCCGCCGAGGCGAAGCCGATGACCGCCGCGCCCATCTCGCAGCCGCCCGAATCGCCCGGCGTCCCGCAGCGCGGGTCGAGCAGGTATGCCGCGGTCAGCACGCCGAAGAAGACGACGATGGGCGTGACGACGAGGCCGATCAGGCCGAAGCCGAGGGACAGAGCGAGGAGCCGGAGCATTCGCCGACTATAGCTCGTCCTTCCGCTCGAACGAAAAATGGTCGCGGATGTGCGCGTTGAAGAACTCGCCCTTGGAGTAGGCCTGCTTCATCGCCTCGTAGGTTTCTTCCGGCACGTCCCGGTAGATGTAGCGCCGCCGCGACTGGAACTCGATGTCGAGCGCCCGCCGCGCGCGGTCGTACCTGTAGGAGCGGATCACCGTCGACGGCATGTCCCGACAACGCATGCGCCGCGTCGGCGGATGCGTCAGGCGGCGAACCACGGGAATGCATTCCTTTCCACGCCCCTGCTGCCCTAGAGTGCGCCGTCGCGTTGAGTCGAGTTGGGGGGACCATGAAGATGCGCAGCAAGCGCGTAGCGGCGGCGGCTTCGCTGATCGCCATTCTTTGGGCCATGCCGGCCGCCGCCCAGAACGTCGCCCAGAACGCTGCAGGCGACACCACGGGCTGGACCGGCTTCTTCCTCGGCGGCCATCTCGGCATGCTGACCTCGACCACCAGTTTCAACGATCCCAACGGCCCGCCGATCTACGGCGGCAGCGTGACCGCGGGCGGCGTGCTCGCGGGCTTCCAGGCCGGCTACAACCGCCAGGTGGCGCCGCAATGGGTGCTGGGCGTCGAGGGCGAATACTCCTTCCTTGGCGCCTCGGGCAGCAACACCTGCATGCAGCCCTCGACGACCGTCGTCGGCTCCAACTGCAAGGTCCAGCCGCGCGAGCTGGCGACCGTGGCCGGGCGGGTCGGCTTCCTCACCCAGCCGCAGGGCCGCACCATGATCTTCGGCAAGGCCGGCGTCTCGTGGCTGCGCTCCAGCACCTCGATCAACCCCAACAACGTGCCGTTCCTCGATGCCGGCTTCATCGCCGACGGCGTCACCTTCTCCGACACGCCGGACCAGGCCCAGCCGACCAGCGGCAGCATCGGCGCCTTCGGCCCGACGATCGGCGCCGGCGTCGAGTATGCCTTCTCGCCGCGCTGGTCGCTGAAGTTCGAGTACGACTACCACCATTTCAGCGGCATGAGCCTCACCGCGCCCGAGGTCACCGACGTCTCGACGACGGGCGTCGTCACCAACCTGGGCTCGGGCGGCTCCTCGGCGATGACGCAGAACCTGCACATCGCCAAGATGGGCCTCAACTACCGCTTCGGCGGCCCGGCGAAGGACACGCCCTCCTCCGCGTCCGCCGCGAGCGAGGAGCCGCCCTACGTGCCGGGTTGGGAGTTCGATGCCGGCGCCCGCTTCTGGTACAGCTCCGGCCGCTACCAGAACCAGAACGGCGCGCCCAACGTGCTGGTCTCGCGCCTCACCTACCGCGACGTGGTCGGCCAGTCGGGCGAGCTGTTCGCGCGCGCCGACGCGCCGTTCGGCGTCTTCGTGAAGGGCTTCGTCGGCGCCGGCGGCCTCAGCCGCGGCAAGATGTACGACGAGGATTGGGGCCTCTCCTCGACGCTCGCCTCGGTGCCCACCTCCTACGAGGTCACCGATTCCGACCTCAACGGCACCTTGCACTACATCACCGGCGACCTCGGCTACAACGTGATGCGCGGGCGCGACCACAAGGTCGGCCTGTTCGTGGGCTACAACCGCTACGAGACGACGATGAACGCCATGGGCTGCACCCAGCTCGTGGCCAACAGCTCGGGCGTCTGCTCGCCGCCGCTCGCCAGCGGCACGACGACGATCAGCCAGAACGACGCCTGGCAGTCGGTCCGCCTCGGCGTCTCGGCCGAGGCGATGGTCTGGGACCGGCTCAAGATCGCCGGCGACCTCGCCTGGCTGCCCTATGTGAAGTACGACGGGCTCGACATCCACCGCGTGCGCAACCTCTATTTCCCGATCCAGGGCACCGGCAAGGGCGTGCAGGCCGAGCTGATCCTGACGTACATGGCGACGGAGAAGTTCGGCATCGGCATCGGCGGCCGCTACTGGTCGATGTGGAGCAACTACGCCGCCCAGACGACCGACCAGAGCAACGTCTTCGAGGTCGAGACCGACCGCTACGGCGTGTTCCTGCAAGCGAGCTACAGGTTCACGGCGGGGCGGTAGCGGTAGACGTGGCTGTCCAATAAGCATCTGGCTTTGGTTGAGTTTCAATCATTGCCGCGAACAATGGTTGTCTCCGATCTAACAACTGGTTAGCCTTTTATGCTGGGGCATTCGGGGTAAACGCAGCAGGACAAGGGAACCTAGAGCTCCTGCGAAGTCTCGATCCTCTGGTAGACTCGCTTCGTGCTGACCCGACGCTCAAGAGCGAGTTCGTATTTAGTTGGCTCGTCCATACGGAGATCGAACGCCAGCGGAAACTTGGCCGTCTCGAACAAGCGACAGAAGCTGCGCAAGAGGTGCTTGACCTCATCGACAGCACCCCTGAGGAAAAGCGCAATCAGCTTTTCCCTCAAATGAAGCAGCGCGCAATCCAGCATTTGAACGATCAACAGCGCAAGGTTCGTGCGACGAATCCGTTCAGGCACATTGGCCGGAACACTTGGGTTACAGTGCGCTATAAGGATCGGACAGTGCGTCAGAAGTTCAAGACTGTTCAACGCGATCTGGTACTGGGCGTTTGTGAACTAGTGGACGGTGG
>CAYRBQ010000396.1:0-4310 GCA_964422305.1 uncultured Reyranella sp.
CAAGTGGATGCCCTCCATGCGCGGGCTGTAGACGAAGATCTCGACCAGCGGCCGCGGCGCCGGCAGCTCGTCGAGTGCGCGGCTGTCGATCTTGAAGGAGATCCACTCCTTCTGTGCGCCGTCGCCGCTCTTCTGCCAGTAGTTGGTGCGCAAGGTGCAGAGCACGGCGTTGTGGATGCGCCGCAGGATGCGGTCTTCGTCGAGCGTGGTGACGGCTTCCAGCGCGGCCTTCATGTCGGCCTCGACCGCCTCGATGCGGCGGACGCGCTCCGCTGACGTCGCCTCGCCCAGTGCCGGATCGAAGCGCGCCATGAAGAGGTCGACCAGCCCGCGCGCCACCTTCGGGTAGGCGCCGAGCGCGCGCTCCATATAGTCCTGGCTGAACGGGATGCCGGCCTGCCGCAGATATTTCGTGTAGGCGCGGACGATCGCGACCTCGCGCCAGGCGAGCCCCGCGCCCAGCACCAGCCGGTTCAGCCCGTCATTCTCCAGAGCGCCCGCGCGCAGCTTCTCCATCGCCTCGACGAAGCGCGGGCCTGAGGCCGCGAGATCGACGGCCGACCCGTCGGCCGTCTCGACCCGCAATACCTGGAGCGCCACACCCTCCTGGCCGGCCGCGCGCAGCAGGAACGGCGCCTCGCTCAGCACGCGCAGGCCGAGATTCTCGGCCTGCGGCAGGATGTCGGAGAGCGCGATCGGCTTGCGCGGATGGAACAGGCGGATGGCGAAGCGATGCGGGGACATGTTCGCGCGCCGCCCGACATGGACGCCGAACGTGGCGCCCGCCAGCAGCCGCTGGAGCTGCTCGATGTCGCCGGTCGCCTGGAGAGCGTCGAATGTCTCGCGATAGACCGCCGGGAACCAGTCGCGCCACAGGCGGGCGGCGGCGCGGCCCTCGGCCTCGCCGAGCTCTGCCTGCAGGCCGGCTCGCAGCCGGTCGGTCCACGACGTCGCGGCCTCGGCCAGCGCCTTCTCGAGCTCGGCGAGATCGGGCGCGGCGTGATCAGGCGCGTGGAGTTTCAGGATGTAGAGCGACTGCGCCAGCGCCGAATCGCTGCCGGCCGTCGAGGTGACCTGGGTCACCTTGCCGTTCCAGGCCTTCTCGAGCAGGGCGGCGAAGCGGTCGCTCAGCGCCGCATCGAAACGCTCGCGTGGGGCGAAGATGAGATTTGCGGCGAAGCGTCCGACCGAATCGCGGCGTGCGAACAGCGCCACGCGGCGGCGTTCCTGGAGCTGCAGGATGCCGAGCGCATGGTCGTAGAGCGTATCCTCGTCGATCTGGAACAGCTCATCGCGCGGATAGGTGTCGAGGATCGCCAGCAGCGCCTTGCCGTCGTGGCTGTGCCGGTCGAGGTTGGAGCGGCGCAGCAGCGTCTCGACCCGGCCGCGCAGCAGCGGCACGTCGCGCACCGAGGCGTGATAGGCCGCCGAGGTGAAGAGGCCGACCAGCCGCCGCTCGCCGGTCACCCTTCCGTCGGCATCGCAGGTCTTGACGATGACGCAGTCCATGGCGCCGCTGCGATGGACCAGCGACGGTCGGTCCGTCTTCACGATCATGATGTTATGCGGTCCGCGTGCGAAGCGGGCCATCGCCTCGCCGCCGCCCAGCCCTGCGTCGAACAGCCGAACCTCGTCGCGTCGCAGGATGCCGAGGGCAGAGCCGGGTATCAGCTCGTAGCGGATGCCGCCCGGCTGGCTGGGGTCGTCGACGTAGCGGTAGCGGCGATGGCCGAGGAAGGTGAAGTGGTTGGCCTCGAGCCAGCGCAGGAAATCCTCGTATTCCGCCAGCGAAGGCGAGCGGCCGGGCGACAGGTCGGCGACGGCGTCGAGGCAGGCGCGGCGCATCGCCTTCCAGTCCTCGACCGCGAGCCGCACCTCGGCCAGCACGCGCGACAGCGCGGCGGCGATCTCGTCGAGCAGCGCCGGCTCGGCCTGGCGGTCGATCTCGATGTGCATCAGCGATTCCGGCGGGGCCCGCTCTCTGGCCTCGACCGCGATGCCCACCAGGTCGCCGTCGATGTCGCGGCGCATGGCCATCACCGGATGGGCCAGCAGGTGGACGGCGATCTCGCGGCGGTTGAACTCGTTGGCGATCGAGTCGACCAGGAACGGCATGTCGTCGTTCACGACCTGCACGATCGTGTGGCGGCTCTCGAAGCCGTGGTCGGCCTGGGTCGGGTTAAAGACCCGGACCTTGGCCACGCCCGGCAGGCGGCGGCGGGCGAAGGCCAGCAGGGCGGTGGCGGCCCCGGCGCGCTGCTGGGAAGAGGCGGCCGCCAGGTCCTTGTCGGCGACGCGCTCGAAAAGACGCCGGGCGAACTGGGCAGCTTCCTCGCCGCCGGCCTGGAGAGCGTCAGCCGAGATGGCATCCAGGCCGTAAATGCGCGGCGCCAGGGCGGTGGCCATTGCTTGTCCGTCCTCCACGATCTGCGGCGGATGTTACGCCGCATGGTGACATTCTGACGACGAACTCTTGGCGAAGCCGAGAATGCCCATCGCATCTCGTGTTTTGCGGGGTGGCCCGGCGCCTCTCAGCCGATTGGCTGCGGTTTCTGTTTCAGGGCCACGGATTCCGCGGGAAAGCGCGTTTTGTTCTCCTCGCATGCTGCATCTGCGAAGGTTCGTAAACGGTCAAAGAAAGAGAATTTCAAAGGTCGGATTTTATAAGGAAATCAGTCTATTAGTGGTAGATTCTTGAGATTCACAGTTCGGGAAAAAATTTCGCGATGACAGGGTCTGTGGGTCACGTACTATCAATGGATAGTGGGGCCGGCCCAACGGCTCCCAAGATGTAGGCGTCTTCCACAGGTTGTTTTACCCACAGCTGTGGACAAATAAGAAAAAGGGGACCGCAAGTGTTTGATGTCGTTCAAGTTCGCAGCGGTGCGCGGGTTGTTACCGACTCCTCTCGGGATTCCCGCCTGACGGCCTTCGGCAAGGCCACTCTGTCCGACCGGTACCTTCTGCCGGGCGAAAGCTACCAGGAGATGTTCGCACGCGTGGCCTCGGCCTATGCCGACGACGACGCGCACGCGCAGCGTCTCTACGACTACATCAGCAATCTGTGGTTCATGCCCGCCACACCCGTTCTCTCCAACGGGGGGACCAGCCGCGGCCTGCCGATCTCCTGCTTCCTCAACGAGGCGAACGACAGCCTCGAAGGGATCGTCGGCTTGTGGAACGAGAACGTGTGGCTGGCGGCGCGCGGCGGCGGCATCGGCTCCTACTGGGGCAACCTCCGCTCGATCGGCGAGAAGGTCGGCATGAACGGCAAGACGTCCGGCGTCGTGCCCTTCATCCGCGTCATGGACTCGCTCACGCTCGCGATCTCCCAGGGCTCGCTGCGCCGCGGCTCGGCCGCCGTCTACCTTCCGGTGAACCACCCCGAGATCGAGGAGTTCATCGAGATCCGCCGTCCGACCGGCGGCGATCCCAACCGCAAGGCGCTGAACCTCCATCACGGCCTCCTGATCTCCGACGCCTTCATGCGGGCCGTCGAGAACGACGAGGAGTGGGCGCTGGTGTCGCCCAAGGACGGCGCCGTGCAGCGCACCGTCTCGGCGCGTCACCTCTGGATCCGCATCCTGACGGCGCGCGTGGAGACCGGCGAGCCCTACCTGGTGTTCGTCGACCACGTGAACAACGCGCGCCCCGAGCACCACAAGATGGCAGGCCTCGAGGTCAAGACCTCGAACCTCTGCTCGGAGATCACGCTGCCCACCGGCGTCGATCATCACGGCAAGCAGCGCACCGCCGTGTGCTGCCTGAGCTCTCTCAATCTCGAGACCTATCTCGAGTGGCACGAGCATCCGCGGTTCATCGAGGACGTGATGCGCTTCCTCGACAACGTGCTGCAGGGCTTCATCGACAACGCGGGCTCCGACTTCGCGCGCGCGACCTATGCCGCGATGCGCGAGCGTTCGGTCGGCCTCGGCGTCATGGGCTTCCACTCCTTCCTGCAGCAGAACAACATCCCGCTGGAATCGGTGATGGCCAAGGTGTGGAACAAGAAGATGTTCAAGCACATCCGCGGCCAGTGCGACGACGCCTCCAAGGCGCTCGCCGAGGAGCGCGGTGCGTGCCCGGATGCCGCCGACTTCGGCATCAAGGAGCGCTTCTCCAACAAGCTCGCGATCGCGCCGACCGCGTCGATCTCGATCATCTGCGGCGGCGCCTCGCCCGGCATCGAGCCGTCGGCGGCCAACGTCTACAACCACAAGACCCTGTCGGGCTCGTTCGTGGTGCGCAACCCGTACCTCGAGAAGCTCCTCATCCAGAAGGGCCGGAACGACGAGGACACCTGGACGTCG
>CAYRBQ010000397.1:0-4295 GCA_964422305.1 uncultured Reyranella sp.
GAGCGCCATGCCTTTGATGCCGCCCGGGAACTCGACCATCTCGCCGGCCTGGACGTTGTCGAGGCCATAGACGCGGGCGATACCGTCACCGACGGAGAGGACCTGGCCGACTTCGGCGACTTCGGCCTCGGTACCGAAATTGGCGATCTGCTGCTTGAGAATGGCCGAGATTTCGGCGGCACGGATATCCATTTAGGCAACCCCCTTCATGGCAAGCTGCAAGCGCTGCAGCTTGCTGCGGATGGACGAATCGAACAGGCGCGAGCCGACCTTCACGACGAGACCGCCGAGAATGTCGGGTTCGACGCGCGCGTCGATGGAAACCTTGGCGCCGCCCAGCACGCCCTTGAGGGCGGCGCTGAGCTGATCGAGCTGGGCCTGCGAGAGCGGCACGGCCGACGTCACGGTCGCGGTGGTCTCGCCGCGGCGGCCGGCCAGCTCGGCGAGGAAGGCCGAGGCCATGCCCGGGAGGTCACGCGCACGGCCGTTGGCTGCGACGGCGCCGACGAAGTTGCGGGTCAGCCCCTTGATGCCGGCGGCATCGAGCACCGCCAACAGCGCCTTGCCCTGCAGGTCGCGGCCGATCACGGGACTCGCGATCAGCCGGGCGAGATCGGCGCTCTCGTCGACGAGCTTGCGGAAGGTGGTGAGGTCCTGGGCGACCTGGTCGAGCGACTTGGCAGTGTCCGCCAGCTCGAAAAGGGCGCTGGCATAGCGTCCGGCGACGCCGGAGATGGCGGAGGATGCGGTTGACACGTCGGAAGCCTCTCCCCTGCCGCAGAGCGCGGCCGGCAAGCCATTGAATCTACGAACTTTTTCCTAGCAGAACGCGTGTGTCGCTTGCCGCCCCACCCCGGAAAAGCGCGCGTTGCTACCATGCGGTTTTTCCCGGCGCAAGGTTGGCAAAGCCCTGTATTACCGCGGTTTTTCAGCGCGTTGTGTCACAGGAAGGAATAGGGGTCGACGTCGACCTGCAGGCGCACTGAACCGGGCAATCCGATCTGCCGCAGCCAAGTATGAAGCAGCGGTTGCACCGCAACATCCCGGCTGGTCTTCAACAGGAAGCGACGGCGGTGCCGCCCCCGTAGCAGCGCCATCGGCGCCACCGAAGGGCCGAGTACCGTGACGCCTTCCTGTTGCGGAGCGCGACGCGCGAGGGCGGAGCAGACGTTGTCGACCGCCGCCGGATCGGGGCCGGAAATGATGAGCGAGGCCAGCCGGCCGTAGGGCGGCATGCCGGCGAGCGAACGATCGTGCAGCTCGACCTCGACGAAGCGATCGCGGTCGCCCGAGACCAGGGCCTGCATGACGGCATGCTCCGGATTATGCGTCTGGATCAGCGCCCGGCCCGGCCGTCCGTCGCGGCCGGCGCGTCCCGCCACCTGATAGAGGAGCTGGAAGGTGCGCTCGGCGGCGCGCAGGTCGCCGCCGTTCAGGCCGAGATCGGCGTCGATCACCGCGACCAAGGTCAGGTTGGGGAAATGATGCCCCTTCGCCGCCATCTGCGTGCCGATCAGGATGTCGATCTCGCCCTTCTCCATTCGTTCGACCGCCGCGTTGGCCTCGTCGCGGTTCATCAGGCTGTCGGAAGTGAAGAGCTCCAGCCGTGCCTCGGGGAAGAGCTCCAGCGCCTCCTCCGCGAGGCGCTCGACGCCCGGGCCGCAGGCGACGAACTGGTCGACCGCGCCGCAATGGCGGCAGTCGCGGGCCGGCGGTTCGGTGTAGCCGCAATGGTGGCAGATCAGGGTGCGGCGGAAGCGATGCTCGACCAGCCAGGCCGAGCATTGCGGACATTCCAGCCCCTTGCCGCAGGCCCGGCAGAGCGTGAGCGGCGCATAGCCGCGGCGATTGAGGAACAGCAGGGTCTGCTCGCCGGCCGCCAGGGTCTGCTTCATCGCCTCGACCACCGGCGGCGACAGCCAGCGACCACGCGACGGCGGGTCACGGCGGAGATCGACGACCGAAAGTGCGGCAAGCCGATGACCGCCGTGGCGGCCCGGCAGATGGAGCGCGTCGTAGCGCCCGGCCGCGACGTTGACCACGCTCTCAAGCGAGGGCGTCGCCGAAGCGAGCACAATCGGCGCCGACTCGAGCCGGGCCCGCACCACCGCCATGTCGCGCGCGTTGTAGACCACGCCCTCGTCCTGCTTGAAGGACTGGTCGTGCTCCTCGTCGACGACGACGAGGCCCAGCTTCGCGAACGGCATGAACAACGCCGAGCGTGCGCCGACCACGACGTTCACGCGGCCCTCGGCGATGGCCCGCCAGGTCTCGCGACGTTCGAGGCTGGTGAGGCCGGAATGCCAGGGCGCGGGCGGCGCGCCGAAGCGATCCTCGAAGCGCTTCAGCCACTGCGCCGTGAGCGCGATCTCGGGCAGCAGCACGAGCACCTGGCGACCCGCCGCGATCGCCGCCGCGATCGCCTCGAAATAGACCTCGGTCTTGCCGGCGCCCGGCACACCGTCGAGCAGGGTCGCGGAGAAGGTGTGCGCCCTCACCTTCTCGACCAGCCCGTCCGCTGCCGCCTTCTGTGCCGGCGAGAGCGTCGGCCCGTCGCGGCCACCGTCGGGCTGCGCGAAGGAACGCCGCACCGTGCGCTCCACCGCCTCGAGCAGGCCGATCGACGCCATGGCCTTCACCACCGAGGTGCCGACGCCCGCGAGATGAGCGAGCTCGGCCGCGGCCATCGCCGGCCCGTCCTTCAACGCCTCCAGCACGCGGCGGCGCGCGGCGGTGAGCTTGAGTTCGCTATCGCCCGAACGCGCGGCCGGGCGATAGACGAACTCGGTCTTCGGCGCCTCGAGGGCGGAGGGCACGCTCATCGCCATGCGCAGCACCGCACCCGGCGGCATCAGGGTGTAGGCCGACACCCAGTCGACGAAGCGGCGCATCGGGTCGGCCATCGGCTGGGCCGGCAGAATGTCGATCACGTCGCGCAACTTCTCGGACGGCACGTCGCCCGAGCCCGCGCCCCACACGACGCCCACCATCTCGCGCTTGCCGAGCGGCACGATCACGAAGTGGCCCGGAACCACCGTCATACCTTCCGGCACGCGGTAGTCGTAGGCATCCGCGAGCGGCAGGGGCAGCAGTACCTTGATCGTGTTTTCCACCGATTCCCCGCGCGACGACGCATCCCCGTCGGCTTGTGGCTGGGGGGCGGAATCGCTAGAAATTGTGGCAGCAGGGCGGTCCGAACCACTGGCCATTGAGGCATTTTATATGAAGTTCTTCGTCGATACCGCCGATGTTGCCGAGATCAAGGACCTCGCCGCCTCCGGGCTGCTCGACGGCGTCACGACCAACCCCTCGCTGATCGCCAAGTCGGGCCGCCAGATGCTCGACGTCATCAAGGAGATCTGCGCCATCGTCCCCGGCCCGGTCAGCGCCGAGACCGTCGCGACCGACCACAAGACGATGCTGGAAGAGGGCCGCAAGCTCGCCAAGATCGCCAGGAACGTCGCGGTGAAGGTGCCGCTGACGCCGGACGGCCTCAAGACCTGCAAGGCGCTCAGCAGCGAAGGCACGATGGTGAACGTCACCCTCTGCTTCTCGGCGGCCCAGGCGCTGCTCGCCGCCAAGGCCGGCGCCACCTTCGTCTCGCCCTTCGTCGGCCGCCTCGACGATATCGGCCAGGACGGCATGCACCTGATCGCCGAGATCATGACGATCTACCGGCAGTATCCGCACCTCAAGACCGAGGTGCTGGTGGCCTCGGTGCGTCACACCCAGCACGTGATCGCCGGCGCCAAGCTCGGCGCCCATGTCGCGACCGTGCCGCCCAACGTGCTGCGCCAGCTCTTCAAGCACACGCTGACCGACAACGGCCTCAAGGCGTTCCTCGACGACTGGGCCAAGACGGGCCAGTCGATCCTGTGAGGGCCATCCCATGAGCGCCGACGGCACGATCCCCGCTCCCGACGGCTCCGGCCGACAGGTCAAGGTGATCACGGCCGACGACGTCGTGGCCTATCTCAAGGCTCATCCCGACTTCTTCGACAAGCACGCCGAGCTCGCGTCCGAGATGGGCGTGACGCCGAAGGTCACGGGACCTGGCGTGATCGACATGCAGCAGGCAATCCTGAAGCGCCTGCGCGGCGAGATCGACAAGCTCAAGACCGAGCGCACCGAGATCATCGCCAACTCCAAGCAGAACCAGATCGTCCAGAACCGCATCCAGGCCGCGGTCATCAGCATCATCCAGGCGACGACCTTCGAGAAGATGATCCATGTCGTCACGCACGAGCTGCCCGAGCTGCTCGACGTCGACTTCATCACGCTCGCCATCGAAGCCA
>CAYRBQ010000398.1:0-4281 GCA_964422305.1 uncultured Reyranella sp.
GATCGTGAACACCTCGTTCAACGTGCGCGGCGAGCCGATCGTCTGCACGCCGGAGGATGCGTGGCGCTGTTTCATGGGCAGCGAGATCGAGGTGCTGGTGGTCGGCAACTGCCTGCTGCGCAAGGAAGACCAGGATCCGGCGCTGAAGCTCGACTACAAGAACGCTTTCGAGCTCGACTAGCCCGATGAGGGCAGTCGTCTGCGATCGCCTCGGCGATCCGTCGGTCCTGCGTATCGAAGAGCGTCCGGTCCCCGAGGCGGGATCGGGCGAGATCGTCATCCGGGTCGGCGCGGCTTCGGTGAATTTCCCCGACGTGCTGACGGTATCCGGTGAGTATCAGCACAAGCCGGAGCTGCCGTTTGTGCCGGGCATGGAAGGGGCGGGCATCGTCCACGCCGTCGGCGCCGATGTAGGCAAATGGACACGCGGCGAACGCGTGATCTTCGGCGTCCGTCCTGGTGCCTTCGCCGAATACGTGAAGCTCAAGGCGAGCGGCAATCTGATGAGACTGCCGGCCGACTGGTCCTTCGCCGAAGGCGCGGGCTTCCGCGTCGCGGCGCAAACGGCCTTCCATTCCCTGGTCCATCGTGCTGCCCTGAAGAGGGGCGAGACGCTGCTGGTCCACGGCGCGTCCGGCGGCGTCGGTATGGCGGCGGTGCAGCTCGGCAAGCATCTCGGTGCCCGGGTCATCGCCACGGGAAGCGACGATGCGCGGCTGGCGGTGGTCCGCACGAGCGGCGCCGATGAGGTCGTGAACTACCGCAAGGGCGACTTCGTGGCTGCGGTGAAGGGGCTGACCGACGGCAAGGGCTGCGACGTGATCTACGATCCGGTCGGCGGCGACGTTCTCGAAAAGTCGGTACGTGCAGCCGCCTACGGCGCGCGGCTGCTGGTCGTGGGTTTCACCTCGGGCGGACCGAGCAAACTCATGTCCAACCACATCCTGATCAAGGGCCTCTCGGTCCTGGGAGTGCGCGCCGGCGAGACCATCCTGCGCCTTTCGCCCGAGCTCGGCCGCGACTACGTCGAGGAGCTGCCGCGGCTCGCAGCACTCGGCGTCATGCGGCCGAACATCTCGCACCGCTTCCCGATGGAGCAGGTGGCCGATGCCTTTCGCGCCCTGATCGACCGCAAGGTCGTCGGCAAGGCCGTGATCGAGATGGGTATCTGACCTAGCGCGCGTAGAAGATCGTCACCTTACGGTCGATCTCTGAAGCGTTCTCTTTGCCGAGGCTCATGTTCCCGAAGGCCTCGGGGTCGGCGACGATCGTGATGTTTTTGCCCGGATAGCCGTCATGGATCATCTGGGCGGCGACCGCTTGGGCCCGTGCCCGTGCCAAGCGCTCATTATAGGCCTTGTCGCCAAGCTTGTCGGTGTGGCCGATCAGGCAGATTGCCGAGACCTGCCGGTCCTTCGCCGTCTTCACGGCCTGCGCGATGGCAGGCTTCTCGGCGGCCCGGATCTGCGAGCTGCCGAGATCGAACAGGACCCGCACCGGCTGCGGCTGGTTGCCGCCGCCGCCGCGTGGGCAGGTGCCGACGGTCTGGGCGAAGGAAGGATTCGTGAGGAGAAGGAATCCGGTCGCGGCCAGCAGGCCGATCTTCTTGTTCACTTGAGCTCTCCTTTGAGGGCCAGTTCGACGAAGGGGAGCCGATCGTTGCCGAAGAACATCATGTTGTCCACGAAGCAGGTCGGTGCGCCGAAGACGCCGCGCGCCACGGCCTCATCGGTTGTCGCCTTGAGCCGGTCCTTTACATCCTGGTCCTGGATCCTTTTGCCGAACTTCGTCGCATCGAGCCCGGCGGCCGTCAGCACCGCCGCGATCTCGTCGATGTCGTTCAGGTTGCGACCGTCGACCCACATCGCCTTGTAGATCGCCGGGTGATAGCGCTCGAACAGCCCGTCGATCTGCGCCGCTGCCGCACCGCGCATCAAGGCGAGCGTGTTCACCGGGAAGAACGGATTGCGCTGGAAGGGTACGCCGTAGTGGCGAGCCCACATGGGCATGTCGAAGGCGCTCCACTTCGACTTCAGCGCCACCGTCATCGGCGAGGCATTGCCCGTCGCCTTGAACACGCCGCCCAACAGCATGGGCTTCCTCTGCAACGTGGCACCGGCCCGCTGGGCGATCGCTTCGACCTGCGTGTCGGCCAGGTAGGAGTAGGGACTGCCGTAGTCGAAGTAGAATTCCAGCGTGCGGGCCATGAGTTCCTCCTTGCTTGTCGCGAGCCTGCAGCGCTTCTAGCCTCGCGACAAGAAAATCAGGGGAAGGAAAGCATGAGCCGGGTTGCAAGCAAGGTGGTGCTCGTGACGGGTGCGGGTTCCGGCATCGGCCGCGCCAGCGCCGAGCTGCTGGCGGCCGAGGGCGCCACGGTGATCGTCACCGACGTCAACCGGCCGGGTGGGCTCGAGACGGTCCAGCGGATCGGTGGCCGCGCGCGCTTCGAAGAGCAGGATACGTCGCGCGAAGCCGACTGGAAGCGCGTTATCGACGACATCCTGGTGCGCGAAGGCCGCCTCGACGGGCTCGTGAACAATGCCGGTATTTCGGGGCCGTTTCCGTCGACCTTCGAGAGCGAGAGCCTGGAGCAGTGGAAGCGCATCCTCGCCATCAACGTCGAGGGGGTCTTCCTCGGCTGCAAGTATGGCGTGCCGGCGATCCGGTCCACGGGCGGCGGCTCGATCGTGAACCTCTCCTCGTTGGCGGCCTTCCTGGGCACGCCCGACCTCTCGGCCTACGGCGCCAGCAAGGGCGCGGTGCGGCAGTTCACGAAGACGGTGGCGATCGACTGCGCGCGCAAGGGCTACAAGGTACGCTGCAACTCCGTCCATCCCGGCATCATCCTGACGCCGATGGGCGAGAGCATTCTGCCGACCGAGAAGGCCCGCGAGCGCACGCGCCAGCGCGTGCCGGTCGGCGAGTTCGGCACGCCGCAGGATATCGCCTACGGCGTGCTCTACCTGATCTCCGACGAATCCCGCTTCATGACCGGTGCCGAGCTGGTCATCGACGGCGGCATGAACGCCATCTGATCTCGCGGTTGACTGTCACCAACAATTGGCGTACACTGTGCCGATTGTTGGTGGCAGTCAACTCCGTGAGGTCACCATGAAGTCAGCTTCGGCTTTCCTTCTGCTTTGCGCTGGACTCGTGACGGGGGCGCCCACCCAGCCGGCGGCTCAGTTGCTTCGCGAGGAGTGGAAGACCTGCGGGGATGGCCACCGCGCCTGTCTGCAATTCTGTAGCGACCGACGGCAGGATTCGCCCGAATGCCGCGCCGGATGTGACAGTCGCCTCGAAGGTGGACCTCAGGCGTGTCTCACGACCGGCACGTTCCGCTGGCCGGTCGACAAGCCGGCGTTTGGTCCTCTGGAAAAAGTCAAGGACACGAGCCGCTAGCGGCGGCTCCGTCGATGTCCGATCTACTTGATGTTCACCTGGTGGGTGAACTTGTCGCCGTCGGTGATGGTGAGCTGCTTGAAGCCCAGGAGCTTCAGTAGGTCGAAGAAATTCGCGTCCTCGGCGACCGTGCGTTCCTGGAAGAACGGCGAGAGCCGCGACATGGTCGTCATGTTGGCGAGGATCGCGCGGGCCCGGTAGACGGTCGCCATCTCGCCGGGCTGCAGGCCGACGATGATCATCTTCTCGGCTTTCTCGCCCTTCACGAAGACCGCGTAGGGGACGCGGTAGGCCGACTGGATCGTGCCCTGCGAGACCACGGTGGCGAACTGGACGCGCTGCGGGCGCTCGGCACCCTGAACCGTCTGCATCGGCGAAGTGTAATTCTCGACCGTCGCCGGCTTCGGATAGTAGTAGCCGATGTAACGGTCTTCCTCGGCCGGAGCCGCCGCGGCCGGCTTTGGCGTCGCCGTCGCCTTGGGCTGTTGCTGCTGCGCGACCGCCGGCAGGGCGCCGAAGGCGACGAGAAGGGCGAGGCTGGCGGCAAACCGGTTCATCATTGTTCGTTCCCTTTGAGCTTCGGAGGCATTGGGCGGCGGCAGGCTAGAACAAGGTATAGCCGCCATCGATGACGAAGTCGCGCCCCGTCGTGTAGCCCGTGGCGCCACTCGCCAGATAAACGGCGATCGGGCCGAAATCGGCGCCGGTGCCCCAGCGCCGCTCGGGGATGCGCGGCAGCACGTTGCCTGCAAACTTGGGATTGGCGACGGCATTGGCCGTCATTTCGGTTTCGATCCAGCCCGGCAGGATCGAGTTCACCGTGATCTTGTAGCGGGCGAGCTCGACGGCGAGCGCGCGGACCATGGCAGTGACACCGCC
>CAYRBQ010000399.1:0-4279 GCA_964422305.1 uncultured Reyranella sp.
CAGGTCACCACCGTCTACAGCCAGCAGACCGCCATCAAGGTCACCATCATCCGCTGACAAGAGGCGAGAGGCGGCGCCGGAATCCACGAGGTTCCGGCGCCGCCAATCTCCGGATTCTCCGCATCCTCCGTGACGATCGGGCCGCCGCGCCCAAGGACGCTGAAGAAGAACAACCGAGCCCGGCTCCTAGCCTTCGAGCCAAGCCATCGCGGCTGCTTCCTCGTCGGGCGCGAAGCGTCGGATCTCGGGATGGGCGAAGTGGCCCGCGACGGCGCTCGCGGCTTTCACGAAGCCGCTGTCCGTCACCGCCGCGACGCGGCCGATCCTGCGATGATGGTCGCGCACGAACTTCAGGTGCTCGATCAGGCCCGCGAAATCCTCCCAGCCGGGAAAGGACAGCGCCTTCACCAGGAGCCCTTTCAACGGACCGTTCTTGTCAATCCACGGATCGACTTCGGCCGCGACGCGGCGGAAATCTTCCGCCTCCAGCGCACCTTCGGGAACGACCACCAATATGCCCTTGTCCCGAATCAGTTCGAACCGCAGCATTGGTCGCCCTCCCCGCACCGCCTGTCGCAGCACAGTCGCATTACAGTCCAGCGTCACTCGCCCATTGACTCACGTCAAGACATCCGGCGACTGACGCGCCATACTGCTTTCGCGAGGCAAGCATGTCAGACAAGTCCCCGCTCAATTTCTTCCAAGAATACTGGATCGACGCTTGGCAGCGATCGGTCCTCACGCTCGATGCGTTGCGCGAGCGCGGCAACACATATGTCGAACGCACCTCCGAGCTCGCGCCGAATGTCCTGGGCTTCGCCTTCGAGCCCGTGATCGACGGCCGGACCCTGCCGCGGCCGGTCAACTACGTGCTGGTCAGGATCGTTCCGCCCGAAGACGTAGCGATCGACGCCCAAAAGCCGCCTTTCGTGGTCGTCGATCCGCGCGCCGGCCACGGACCTGGCATCGGTGGCATGAAGCAGGAGAGCGAGATCGGAGTCGCGCTCGCGGCCGGCCATCCCTGCTACTTCATCGGCTTCCTGACCGAGCCCATGCCCGGCCAGACCATCGAGGACGTCTGCACGGCCGAAGCGGCCTTCCTCGCCGAAGTGGCGGCGCGCCATCCCGACGCCGAGGGCAAGCCGGTCGTGATCGGCAACTGCCAGGCCGGCTGGCAGATCATGATGACGGCGGCGATCCGTCCCGACCTGTTCGGGCCCATCCTGCTGGCCGGATCGCCATTGTCGTACTGGGCGGGAGTCCGCGGCCGCAACCCGATGCGCTATCTCGGCGGCACGCTGGGCGGCACCTGGCTTACCGCGCTGTCTGGCGATCTCGGCCACGGCATCTTCGACGGCGCCAACCTGGTCGGCAATTTCGAGTCGCTGAACCCGGCCAATACCTATTGGGAGAAGCCCTACAACCTCTATTCGAAGGTCGATACCGAGGCCGCGCGCTTCCTCGACTTCGAGACCTGGTGGGGCAGCCCCGTCCTGCTGAATGCTGCCGAGATGCAGTGGATCGCCGACAATCTCTTCGTCGGCAACAAGCTCACCTCGGGCGAGATCCGGACGGCCGACGGCACGCGCGTCGACCTGCGCAACATCCGCTCGCCGATCATCGTGCTCTGCTCCTGGGGCGACAACATCACGCCGCCGCAGCAGGCGCTGGGCTGGCTGACCGACCTATACCGTCACGAGGACGAGATCGTCGCCAACGGGCAGACCGTCGTCTACACGCTGCACCAGACGATCGGCCATCTCGGCATCTTCGTCTCCGGCAAGGTGGCGACCAGGGAGCATGCCGAGTTCGCCTCGTGCATGGAGATGATCGACCTGCTGCCGCCCGGCCTCTACGAGGCGGTGATCGCCGAGGTCGACGAGACGACGGTCAACCCCGACCTCATCCACGGCAAGTATCTCTTCCGGCTCGAGTCGCGGACGCTCGACGATATCCGCGCGCTCGGCGCCAACAGCGAGGAGGACGAGGAGCGTTTCGCCGCGGTAGCGCGTGTCTCGGAGATCAACCACGGCCTCTACCGCACCTTCGCCCAGCCGGTCGTGCGCGCAATGACCAGCGAGCAATCGGCCGGGCTGATGCGCCAATCCCATCCGCACCGGCTGCGCTTCGCGGCGTTCTCCGACCGCAACCCGGCCATGGCGCCGGTCAAGTCGCTGGCTGAATCCGTCCGGGCCGACCGCAAGCCCGTGTCGCCGGACAACCCCCTGCTCACGATGGAGAAGGTCGCCTCGACCTGGATCTCGACCTGCTGGGAGACCTACCGGCTGACCCGCGACGCGATGACCGAGGCCATTTTCCTCGGCGTCTACGGATCGCCCGCACTTCAGGCCGCCGTGGGCCTTGCCGCAGACCAGGGCCCGGCACAGCGGCAGGCCGGTCGCGACCTTGCGCGCGAGACCATCGCCACCGGCTGGCGCGCCGACCTCGAGAAGCGCTTCGAGGTCGGGGGCCTGCCCGAGGCGGTCATTCGCGCCATCATGCATGTACGTTTGCCGCAACGGTCGGTCGACGAGCGCGGCTTTTCGGTGCTGCAGGCGGTGCGCCGCGTCCAGCCGGGCAACCGGCGCCTGAGCTTCGGCGAGGTGAAGGCGCTGTTCCGCGACCAGTACCTGCTGCTGCGGCTCGACGAGGAACGCGCAGTCCGCGCCATCCCTGTGCTGCTGCCCGAGGACGAGCAGCAAAGGTCGAAGGGCTGGCTGGTCGTCCGAGACGTGCTCGAGGCCTCCGGCGAGCTGCCCGAGGAAGGACGAAGACGGCTCGCGCGTGTGGAACAGCTCTTCGCGACGGCACACCCCTTGCCTCGGTTCGACCAGAATGCCTGATGCGACGAAACCCGCGGCAAAACCGCATGAGAAGTACGACCGGCTCGTTGCCGTCGCGAGCAACCATCCGCCCATGCTCGCGGCCGTGGCGCATCCCTGCGACGAGGGTTCCCTCGAAAGCGCCGTCGAGGCCGCGCGGCGCAGGCTGTTGAAGCCAATCCTCGTCGGACCACCGGCCCGCATCCGGACCGTAGCGGCTAAGGCCTCGCTCGACATCGCCGCGTTCGAGATCGTCGCGGCGGACCACAGCCACGACTCGGCGGCCAAGGCGGTCGAGCTGGTCCGCAGCGGCCGCGCCGAGGCGCTGATGAAGGGCAGTCTTCACACTGACGAGCTGATGGGCGCCGTGGTTTCGCGCGCGACCGGCATCCGCACCGCACGGCGCCTCAGCCACTGCTTTGTCATGGACGTGCCGAGTCACGACCAGGCGCTGATCATCTCCGACGCCGCGGTCAACATCGCACCGACACTCGAGGAGAAGGTCGACATCGTCCAGAACGCGATCGACCTCGCCCATGCGCTGGACATCGCCGAGCCGCGCGTGGCGATCCTGAGCGCGATGGAAACGGTGAACCCAAAGGTGGCGTCGACGGTCGAGGCGGCCGCCCTGTGCAAGATGGCCGATCGCGGCCAGATCAGGGGCGGCCTTCTCGACGGCCCGCTCGCGCTCGACAATGCGATAAGTGTGGAGGCCGCCTCGATCAAGGGGATCATCTCGCCAGTGGCCGGCCGCGCCGACATCCTGATCGTGCCCGACCTCGAGGCCGGCAACATGCTGGCCAAGAGCCTGTCATTCCTCGCCGGCGCCGATGCCGCCGGCATCGTGCTGGGCGCCAAGGTGCCGATCATCCTGACGAGCCGCGCCGATTCGCTCTCGACGCGTCTTGCTTCGTGCGCCGTCGCCTGCCTGGTGGCGGCCGCGCGCCGCGCCAGTGCTGCCGCCGCGATCTCCTGAGGACGACCATGAACGACACGATCCGTCCCGTGCTGACCGGCAAGAAAGCGCTGGTGGTCGGCATCGCCAACGACCAGTCCATCGCGTACGGCTGTGCCAAGGCTTTCCGCGCCGCCGGTGCCGACCTGGCAGTCACCTGGCTGAACGAAAAGGCCCGACCCCATGTCGAGCCGCTGGCCCGCGAGCTCGAAGCGCCGATCACCGCCGAGCTGAACGTCGCCAAGCCCGGCCAGCTCGAAGCGGTCTTCGCAAAGATCGCCGGCCAGTGGGGCCAGCTCGATATCCTCGTCCATTCGATTGCCTTCGCGCCGATAGACGACCTTCAGGGCGGCCTGCTCGACTGCTCGGCCGAGGGCTTCGCCAAGGCGATGGACATCTCCTGCCACTCGTTCATCCGCATGGCCCGGCTCGCGGCGCCCTTGATGAAGGACGGCGGCTCGATGTTCGCCTTGAGCTTGCTATGCGGCTGCTTTTCTTCGAG
>CAYRBQ010000400.1:0-4275 GCA_964422305.1 uncultured Reyranella sp.
GCCTGCCGCTATTTCTGCGCCCGCTCGGGCTGCGCCGTCGTCGCGGTCGACTACCGCCTGGCGCCCGAGCACAAGTTCCCCGCCGCCGTCGACGATGCGCAGGCGGCCTATCGCTGGCTGGCGGGCGAGGCGACGAAGCTCGGCCTCGATCCGGCCCGCATCGTGGTGGCGGGCGATTCGGCCGGCGGCACCATCGCCGCCGTCGCCGCCCGCGAGCTGCGCGGCGAGGCGCGGCCGCCCTGCCTGCAATGGCTGATCTACCCCGCCACCGACCTCGCGGGCGACACCGGCTCCCACAAGAGCTGCGGCGAGGGTTTCCTGCTGACCCACGACGACATGGAATGGTTCCGCGGCCATTATTTGAACGGCCCGGGCGAGATCGACGATCCGTGCGCCTCTCCGCTCAGGGCCGCCGACCTTTCGGGCACGGCGCCGGCGTTGGTCTTCACGGCGGGCTTCGACCCGCTGCGCGACGAGGGCCAGGCCTATGCCCACCGGCTGTCGGCGGCCGGGGTCAAGACCATCCACCGCGAGTTCGACACCCTGATCCACGGCTTCGTCGGCATGCGCGGGGCGCTCGCGGCGGCGGCGCGGGCGATGGACGACATGGTGGCGGGGCTGCGCCACGAGCTTGCGCTGCTCGGGCGATAGGGCCAGAAGACGGCATGGGCGACGACGTCACGATGACCGACCAGCGCGCCGAACGGCCAGGCGAGCGAAGTGGCCGGCGCGAGCAGAACAAGGCGGAGAACCGCACGGCGCTGCTCAAGGCCGCGCGCGCGGTGTTCGCCGAAATGGGCTACGGCGCGGCCAGCGTGCGCGACATCGTGCGCCGCACCGACCTCGCCTCGGGCACCTTCTACAACTACTTCAAGGACAAGGACGAGATCTTCGAGGCGGTCGTCGGCGAGCTGACCGGCGTGCTGCTGCAGCGCCACAATGCGGGCCGCGCGCGCGCCACCACGGTCGAGGAGTTCGTGCGCCGGCACTATGCCGCCTACTTCAACTTCCTGGCCGAGGATCCCGAGCTGCTGGCGCTGGCGCGCTCGAGCTTCACCGCGGTGCGCACCCTGCTCGACAAGCCCGACGTGCGGGCGCTCGCCAAGGCGCTGAACGACGACATCCGCGCCGCCATCCAGCAGGGCATCCTGCCCAACGTCGACGTGAGCTACCTCAGCGCCTCGATGGCGGGCATCGCCTTCGAGATCTCGATGGTGATGGTGTCGCGCGATCCGGTCGACCCCGAGGGAGCGGCCGAGTTCGCCACCCACCTGATGCTGGGCGGCATCGACAAGCTGCCGCGGCGCTGACCCCTCCGTCGGCCTATGAGGCCGACACCTCCCCAGCAGACTGGGGAGGGCTATGAAGCGTTAGCCCTTCCTCCCCCGTCTTCGGGGAGGTGTCGTCGTCTTACGACGACGGAGGGGCGTCTCCTCAAGCTCCTTGGGCGATCGGATTGCGCAGGATGCCGATCTTCTCGATCTCGACCTCGCAGACATCGCCCGGCTTCAGCCAGTTGGGCGGGGTCCGTGCCATGGCGACGCCCGACGGCGTGCCGGTGATGATGACGTCGCCCGGATCGAGCGTCATGACCTTGCTGAGCTCGTGGATCAGTGTCGGCACGTCGAAGATCAGGTCGTCGGTGTTGCTGTCTTGCATGGTGACGCCGTTGACGCGGGTCATGATGCGCAGCGGCGCGCCGCCCGGCGGCAGCTCGTCCGGCGTCACGATGTCGGGACCGAAGCCGCCGGTGCCGTCGAAGTTCTTGCCCAGCGTGAACTGGCCGCCCGACTTCCTCTGCCAGTCGCGGATCGAGCCGTCGTTGAACACCGCGTAGCCGCCGATCACCGACAGCGCCTTCTCCTTCGACACGTTGCGGCTCTTTTTGGCGATGATCACGGCCAGCTCGGCCTCCCAGTCGTACTGCTCGGAGTGCGTCGTCGAGAGCATCTTGCCGTTGTGCGGCACCAGCGTGTTGTTGAAACGCGTGAACACCAGCGGGTACTGCGGGATCGGGCTGCCGGTCTCCTCGGCATGCTTGCGGTAGTTGAGGCCGATGCAGAGGATCTTGCCCGGGTTCGGCACCGGCGTGAGATACTTGGCCGACTTCTCCGACACGGTGGCGCCGGCCTTGGGCTTGGCGCAGGCCTTGAGGACGGCGGCCTGCAGCTTCTTGCCGCCGGCCAGGATCTCGACGACCGACTTCGGCCCGCGCGGCATCTGCTTGCTGAGATCGACGATCTTGCCGTTGCCGGTCTTGACGCCCACCGCGGCCTTGCCGCCGCTGACGATGGTGCACAGACGCATTGTGTTTCCCCCTCAAAAATCCGCCCGAAATGCGGCCGGCGCGTAAACTCCTCCCTCCCGCGCGGGTGGTCAAGCGCGACGCGGTTTTTGCTAGTGTCCTCCCATGCGTTCCCTGCTTCTGCTGCTGCCGCTCTTTCTCCTCGCCTCGCCGGCGCAGGCCCAGATGGTCGTGCCGCTGACCACGCCCGACGGCCGCGTCGCCTGCACCCAGGGCAAGACCGGGATCGGCCGGCCGGCTCTGTGGAAGGGGATCGAGGATCCCGACGGACCGAACGGCTGGGCGCTTGCGGAAACCGAGCCCGATCCCACCGACCAGCGCTTCCCGCTCTGCATCTCCGAGCCCGCGACCGGACGCGACTTCGACGCCACGCTGCGCTTCAAGCCGATCTCGGGCACCAAGGCGCAGGTGGCGGGCTTCATCTTCCGCGCCCAGAGCGCCAACGACTATTACGTCGTGCGCGCCAACGCCCTCGACAACACGGTCCGCCTCTATCGGATGGACAAGGGAAAGCGGTCCCAGCTCGGCTCCAAGGAGGCGCCGATCGCGCTCAACCAATGGCATTCGCTCCGGGTCATCGCCGTCAACGACAAGATCGAGGTCGCGCTCGACGGCAAGGAACTACTCTCCGCCACCGACCGCAGCCTGGTGACGTCGGGCGCGCTCGGCGTCTGGAGCCAGGCCGACAGCCTGACCCACTACGGCTCCCTTCTGGTCGGCCCGCCGCCGACGGCGGTGCGCTGAGACCTAGCGGCGCGCGGCGATCAGGGCCTGGGCGAGCTCGACGAAGCCGGCGCCCGAGCGCGCCGAGGTGATCCAGCCGGGCAGGGTCGGCATCTGGTCGGCGAAGTCGCGCACGTTGGCGACGCCCACGGCGTTGGGGAAGAAGCCAAACATCGGCGAGTCGTTGGGCGAATCGCCGGAGAACACCCAGGCCGCGCGCTCCTGGCCGGCATCGACGTCGACGCCGAACAGCTCCTTCATCATGGCGCGGCTGGTCGTGAGCTTGTCGTAGTCGCCGAACCAGCCGTTGACGTGGATCGAGCTCACCTTGGCATGGGCGCCGTGGCGCTCGAAGACCTGCACGATGCGGTCGACCGCGGCGCGCGGCAGTGCCGGCACGTCCTCGCAGAAATCGACCGCCAGGTCGGCCAGGCGATAGGGCTGGTCGGAGGCGATGGCGCAACCCGGCACCTCCTTCAGCACGTCATCGCGTACCGCCTCGAGGCGGCGGCGGCCCTCGGCACGCTCGGCCTCGGACTGGATGAAGCGGGTTCGGAGCTTGCCTGCCCCGGCGTCCTGCCACATCCAGAAAGCGCCGTTCTCGCCCACCACCGCGTCGACCGGCCAGAAGCGGGCGATGTGATCACACCAGCCGGCGGGCCGGCCGGTTACCGGGATCAGCACCAGGCCGGCCGCCCGAAGGGCAGTCATCGCCTGGTAGGCCTCGGCGGTCAGGCGGCCGTGGGTCGAGACGGTCTCGTCGATGTCGGTCAACACGCCGGCGACGTTGGCGAGGGTTTCGCGCGGGCACTCGGCCAGGGGAGTCATGAGCGGATGTGCAGCGACGGCAGGTCCATGGTGCGCGGTTTCTAGCATGGCGTCGCCGCGCCATCGGGATTAAAAGCCCGGCCATGATCCCCCGCTACTCCCGGCCGCAGATGGCGGCAATATGGACGCCCGAGAACCGCTTCCGCATCTGGTTCGAGATCGAGGCGCACGCCTGCGAGGCCATGGCGGAGGCCGGATTCATCCCCAAGGGGGCTGCCGAGGCGATCTGGGCCGGCGGCCGCAAGGCCATGGCGGCGCTCGCCGCCGACCCGGCGGGCAACGTCGCCAGGATCGACGCGATCGAGCGCGAGACCAAGCACGACGTCATCGCCTTTCTGACCTGGCTCGGCGAGTTCATCGGCCCGGAGTCGCGCTTCGTCCACCAGGGCATGACCTCGTCCGACGTGCTCGACACCAGC
>CAYRBQ010000401.1:0-4261 GCA_964422305.1 uncultured Reyranella sp.
GGACACTCCGGACAGGCGACTTTGCACCCTAGCAAACCGGGCCCCGAACACCAACAAAAATCGCCTGTCTGATGCCCCTTTAACGCTTTGATTTTATTGACTAAATTCGGCTCGAAAATGGCCTCCGGAAAGGCTCCGATTTGCCCTTGAATACACCCTCTCCGAGCCCCTCCGTCGCGGTCTTCGACATGGGCGGCGTGCTGATCGACTACAACCCACGCCACCTCTACCGGAAGCTCATTCCCGACGCCGCTGAGATGGAGGATTTCCTGGCCACCGTGACCACCCGGGAATGGCACACGCGGCAGGACTACGATGGGGATCCGGCGACCGCGACGCGCGAGCTGCAGGCCCGGCACCCCGGCAAGGAAGCCCTGATCGCGGCATTCTACGATCGCTTCGACGAGATGCTCGATCACGCCTTCTCACCAATGGTCGATCTGGTGGAACGCCTGCACGCCGCCGGCACCCCGCTCTATCTGCTCTCCAATGCGCCGGGCTTCCTCGACGCCTGGCTGCGCGGTCCCTCCCAAGCGCGGCATCCCTTCATCGGCTGCTTCCGCGACTTCGTCGTCTCGGGCAACGTCAAATGCTGGAAGCCGGATGCGGCGATCTACAAGCTCGTCTGCAAGACCGGTGGTTTCGCGCCCGAGGCCGCCGTGTTCATCGACGACGTGCTCGCGAACGTCGACGCAGCCCGCACGATCGGAATGCACGGCATCCACCATCGAGATGCCGCCGCGACGGCGGCCGAGCTGCGCACGCTCGGACTACCGGCCTAGGCCCGGAGCTTGAACACCCTCACGGCATTGGTCTCGCAGATTTGCCGTCGCTCGGAAACGCTCAGCGCCGTCCCGTCGATGAAGCGCACGGACTCGCCATCGTCCTCGTAGGGATAGTCTGCCGCAAACAGAACTCGTTCGGCACCGAGCTCATCCAGGCACAAGCGCAGCGACGACAGAAACGTGATGCCGGCTGTCGTTACGTAGAAATTTTCCCGGAAATACTCGCTCGGCTTCTTCGGCAGCTTCGCCGTGGCGCCTAGCTTCACCTGCAGGGCGTATCGATTGTCGATGCGCGGCAGATAGTACGGGATGCCCTCGCCGAGATGCCCGAGAACGATCCGGAGCCGAGGAAACCGCTCCAGCGTGCCCGACATGATGAGCCGCATCGCGTGCAGGCCGGTCTCGGCCGAGAAGCCCCATGTCGCGAAGTACAGGCCATAGTCGAGAAACGGAGCCACCATCTGCGGCCCTGGTTCGCGCGGATGCAGGTAGATGGGCAGGTCGAACGCTTCGGCCGCCTCGAGGATCGGCCAGTATTTCGGCAGGTCGAGATACTCGCCATTGGTGTGGGAGTTGATGATCACACCATGTCCGCCGAGAATCTTCGCACCGCGCTCCATTTCGCGCACCGCTGCCGTGCAGTCCTGCGGCGCGATGGCTATCAATCCGGCGAACCGGGTCGGATAGGCTTTCACGGCCTCGGCCAGGACGTCGTTCGATTTTGCAGCGAGCCGCGTCGCCTCCGCCGCATGGAACACCTGCACGCCCGGCGCGGTCAGCGACAGAACCTGCACGTCGATCCCGACGGCGTCCATGTGAGCAACCCGACCGGGGCCGAGATCGAGCAGCTTGTCGAACAGAGGCTTCCCCGTCGGTCCGAGCAGGCAATTGCCCATCGCGACGAAGCCGGGCTCGGGGTTCTTGCCGTCCAGCACCGCCTTCCAACCGTCGAGAATCTCGGGCGTGATGAACGCCTCTTCGACGGCGATACGGCGCATCCGACGCCTCTAGAACGGGATGTCGTCGTCGAGTTCGGCCTTGCCGCCGCGCGATGCCGGGCGGCCGCCGCCGCCTCCGCCACCCGAAGACCCGCCGCCTCCGCCGAAGTCATCGTCGGGACCGCCACCGCCCATGCCGCCGCCGTCACCGCCGCCGCTGCGGCCGTCGAGCATGGTGAGCGCGCCACCGAAACGCGGGATCACGACCTCCGTCGTATAGCGCTCTTGGCCGCTCTGGTCGGTCCACTTGCGGGTCGAGAGCTGGCCCTCGACATAGACCTTCGAGCCCTTCTTCACGAACTTCTGCGCCACTTCGGCCAGCTTCTCGTTGAAGATCACCACGCGGTGCCACTCGGTGCGCTCCTTGCGCTCGCCGCTCTGGCGATCCCGCCAAGTCTCCGACGTGGCCACCGACATGTTCACCATGGATCTGCCATCCTGCATGGACCTCACTTCGGGGTCGCGGCCGAGATTGCCGACGAGGATGACTTTGTTGACGCTGCCCGCCATGGGGGCCTCCCTGTGCTTTCCCGGTGCCGCAGGACGCGGGCACCTACCTCACGGCGGCCAACCTAGCCCCGCCCGCCTGTGGGCAGCCACCAATTTTGGGTTGTGGCCAGAACCCTTGTGGCCAGCCATGGCGTGAGCTTCGCTCATGCCCGCCCTCCGGGATTTCATTGGTTTCCGTGGCAAACCCTCCCCTATCCTCCCGCGCCATGAGCAAATCCTTCCATGTGCCCCAGGTCTCGACCGGTCAGGCCTACGCCATGCTGGGCGGCGCAGCGTTGATGATGACCCTGGCCATGGGCATCCGGCAGAATCTCGGCCTCTTCCAGGCGCCGGCCTCGAAGGAGCTGGGCATCGCCATCTCCGATTTCGCGCTGGCGATCTCGGTGCAGCAGGTGGCGTGGGGCCTCAGCCAGCCGATCGCCGGTGTCTTCGCCGACAAGCACGGCACGCGCTGGGTGGCGCTGGTCGGCAGCGCCATGTTCATCCTAGGCATCTGGCTTACCGCGACGGCGCAGGGCGCGCTTCCCATCATCCTGGGCGCGGGCGTCCTGATCGGCATCGCGCTCGCCTGCACCACCTCGGGCATCACCGCGAACATCGCCGCCCGCGTCGTCGAGCCAGGCCGCCGCACCTTGGCCTTCGGCATCGTCTCGGCTGCCGGCTCCGTCGGCACCATGCTCACCGCGCCGATCGCCGCCTATCTCCTGAATGCGGACGGCTGGCGCGCCGCCGCTTGGTCGTTCGTGATCCTGGCGCTGGCCATGATCCCCGCTGCCTGGATCGGCAGCCGTGCCGACAAGCTGCCCAACAGCCTGGTGAGCGATCGCGACCTGACATTGTGGGGCGCTCTCGACGAGGCGCGGCGGCATACCGGCTACGTCGTGATGGCCATCGCCTTCTTCGTCTGCGGCCTGCAGCTCGTCTTCCTGACGACGCATCTGCCGACCTATCTCGCCCAATGCGGCATGGATGCAAGCTACAGCGCCGTGGCCCTGATGCTGATCGGTGGTTTCAACATCCTGAGCTCGTGGCTGTTCGGGTGGCTCGGCGACAAGTATCCCAAGCGCCTGTTGCTGGGCGCCATCTACCTGCTGCGCTCGCTCGCCCTGGCCCTCTTCTTCATGTTCCCGCCGACGCCGCTCTCGGTGGTGATGTTCGGCGCCGCCATGGGCACGCTGTGGCTTGGCGTGATCCCGCTGGTCAACGGGCTGGTCGTGCAGATCTTCGGCCTTCGCTTCCTCTCGACCCTGACCGGCATCGCCTTCCTCAGCCACCAGGCCGGCTCCTTCCTCGGGGCCTGGGGCGGCGGCTATCTCTTTGATCTGATGGGCTCCTACGATCTCGCCTGGAAGATCGGTGTCCTGATCGGCCTGATCGCGGGCACGATGCAACTCCTGATGAACGACCGCCCGACCGACCGGGTGCTAGCAGCGCAAGCATCGCCGGCCTGACGCGCAACTTGCCACAGGGCTGGCAAGGCTGGGGGTGAATCGCCATATGCGGCAGTCGCCCGCATCGCCTATTCTTCCGGACCAGATGGCCAAGTCACGCTTACCCGCTGCCGAGCCGCACCGCTTCATCTCGATCCGGGGCGCGCGCGAGCACAACCTCAAGAACGTCGACCTCGACCTGCCGCGCGACAGGCTGGTGGTGATAACCGGCCTGTCGGGCTCGGGCAAATCCTCGCTCGCCTTCGACACGGTCTACGCCGAGGGCCAGCGTCGCTACGTCGAGAGTTTGTCAGCGTACGCACGGCAGTTCCTCGAACTGATGCAGAAGCCCGACGTCGATTCGATCGAAGGCCTCTCGCCTGCCATCTCGATCGAGCAGAAGACCACCTCGCGCAATCCGCGCTCGACGGTCGGCACCGTCACCGAGATCTACGACTATCTCCGCCTGCTGTTCGCGCGCGTAGGCATCCCCTACTCGCCCGCGACCGGCCTGCCGATCGAGAGCCAGACCGTCTCG
>CAYRBQ010000402.1:0-4241 GCA_964422305.1 uncultured Reyranella sp.
CCCCCGTTGTCCCGGGGCTGCTCTTTTCTTAGTCCCCCCCCCCACCATTGGGGGTTGGGGCCCCCTCCGGGGCGGGGGGGGCCCCCCTTCGCCGCGCAAGGCGCGGCACTTCCCCCGCTTCGCGGGGGCAGACACGAGTCATAGGCTCTTTACCTCCCCCATCATATGGGGGAGGTGGCCGCGAAGCGGCCGGAGGGGGGACTTGCCTCCCCCATCACATGGGGGAGGTGCCCCGTCATACGGGGCGGAGGGGGTGCTACGCTGCCCGACATGGACGACGAATCTTTCCTGCGAAAAGCCTTCGACCTGGCCCGCCGGGCCCGGGCCGAGGGCCAGCATCCGTTCGCCGCGCTCCTGGTCGATGCGAAGGGCACCGTCCTGATGGAGCAGGGCAACGCCTTCCTGCAGGAGGGCCACGACATGACGGCCCATGCCGAGCGCCTGATTGCGACGCGGGCCTCGAAGCGATGGCGGCCGCCGTTCCTCGCCTCCTGCACGCTCTATTCGACGGCCGAGCCCTGCGCGATGTGCGCCGGCGCGATCTACTGGGCGGGCATCGGCCGCGTCGTCTACGGCCAGGCCGAGAGCGACCTCAAGGCGATGACCGGCGACGATCCCGAGAACCCGACCATGAGCCTGCCTTGCCGCACCGTGTTCGCGACCGGCCAGCGCAAGGTCGAGGTCGTGGGCCCCCTGCTCGCGGAAGAGGCCGCCGAGCTGCAGGCCGGATTCTGGAAGGGGCGGACATGAGCGAGGGGAGTGCGACGCCGCGGTCGGGTCTTGCGGAGCTCGTCCACAACCTGCGCTTCCGGCGCGCCGAGGAGGTGCGGGAGTCGCTCGGCAATCCCTTCCTGTTCGAGGCGCTGCGCCGCGAGAAGCTCGAGGGCCAGCGCTTCGCCGCCTGGGCGCGCACCGTCGCGCTCACGGCGACCGGCGTGCTGATCGCCTTCCAGAACGCGAGCTGGAGCGCGCTCTATTTCCACGCCCTGCTGCTGGTCTTCATCCTGCTCGGCTGGGCGCAGCTCCGCTACGCCACGGTGGGACGGTCGCGCATCGAGCTGGCGCTGATCCTCGCGGACCTCGTGCTGCTGGCGGTGGCGCTCACCGTGCCCAATCCCTTCTCGGCCGACGCCTTTCCCACGGCGATGATCTACCGCTACGAGACCTTTCCCTACTTCTTCATTATCCTGGCGCTGGCGACGCTCGCCTATTCCTGGCGCACCGTCCTCACCATGGGCGCGGCCTTCGTGGTCATCTGGTTCGCGGCCGCGCTGGGCGTCGCCCTGTTCGGCACCACCGATCCGGCGCTGGGGGCCCGGGTCGCCGCCGCCTTCGCCGGCGTGCCCGGCATGCGCGACCTCGTCGATCCGAACTCCGTGGTCTGGTCGATCCGCATCCAGGAGATGGTGATCTTCTTCCTGGTGGCGGGGATCCTGGCGCTGCGCAGCCAGCGCTCGAATGCGCTGCTGATCCGCCAGGCCGCCCTCGCCGCGGAGCGCGCCAACCTCTCGCGCTACTTCCCGCCCTCGATGGTCGACGAGCTGGCCTCGGCCCGCAGCGACGTGGGCGCGGTGCGCTCGCAGGAAGTGGCGGTGCTGTTCGCCGACATCGTGGGCTTCACGCAGCTCGCCGAGCGCGAGACGCCCGAGACGGTGATGCGGCTACTCCGCCGCTGCCACGGCGTCATGGAGCACGCGATCTTCGCCAACGGCGGCACGCTCGACAAATATCTCGGCGACGGCGTGATGGCGACCTTCGGCACGCCGAACGTCTCGCCCGCCGACTGCGCCAATGCGCTGGCGGCCGCGCGCGACATCGTGGGCGGCATGGCGTCCGCCAATGCCGAGCTCGCGGCGGCCGGCCTGCCGCGTCTGCGCGTCTCGGTCGGCATCCATTTCGGCCCGGCGATCCTGGGCAACATCGGCACGGAGCGGCGGCTGGAATTCGCCACGCTCGGCGATACCGTGAACGTGGCGAGCCGGCTGGAGGCGGCGACGCGCAGCCTCGACTGCCGCATCGTGGCCAGCGACGCGGTGATGTCCCGGGCCGGCGACGCGCGCGACGGCTTCCGCCCTGTCCCGGCGCTCGGCCTGCGCGGGCGCGACGCGCCGATCGACGTCTGGGTCGCCTGACCCCCTCCCGGCCTCCCCCGTGTGACGGGGGAGGTGAAGTCTCATTACCTCCCCCGTCACACGGGGGAGGTGGCCGAAGGCCGGAGGGGGAAAGCCGCTCCACCCCCTCCCGCGACGGCCGGAGAGGCGCTAGAAAGCGCGTCGCCGGCAGAGCAGCGGGATGCCGGCGATGCGTCCGGGTGTCCCGCTCGAGATCCGTCGGGAGCCGGCCTTTCATGTTTCGAGACTTCGTCGGTTGGGTCGCGGCCCACCTGAAGGAGGAGGATTTCGCCGCCGTCGACATCGGATGCTCCGGCGGCATCGACCCGGACTGGCGCGCCTTCGGCGACCGCCTGCGGGTCCTGGCCTTCGACGCCAGCGCCGAGGAATGCGAGCGGCTCGCCGCCGCCGAGGCCGATCCGAAGATCGAGTACGTGCCGGGCTTCGTTGGCCTGCCCGCCGACCATCCCTGGATGCTGCGGCGGCGCAACGCCGCGCCGCCGCGAACCACGCCGTTCTCGCGCTTCAGCGCCGGCCGTGTCGTCGAGCGCGACCGCGAACGCCTGCGCGCCGCGCCGATCGAGGAGAAGCTGCGCTACAACGAATGGAGCCTGACCCGGCTCGCCGACCCGCAGGCGCCGGTCGTGGCGCCCGACGTGCTGCAGGCGCGCGGCTGGACCTCGCTCGACCTGCTGAAGATCGATGTCGACGGCCCGGACTTCGACATCCTGCAATCGTTCGACCGGGCGCTGGGCGAGCTCGGCGTGCTGGGCGCGCGGCTCGAGGTCTTCCTCTGCGGCGGCGTCGACGAGACCGAGAACGTCTTCCACAACACCGACCGCTTCATGCGCGCGCACGGCTTCGAGCTGGTCGGCTTCGACAGCCGCGTCTACTCGATGCGGGCGCTGCCGGCCCGCTTCGCGACGACGGGGCCGGCGCAGACGCGCACCGGCCGCACCTACCAGGCCGACGCTTTCTATGCGCGCGACGTCGCCGGGTCTGACCGAGATTCGCTGCCGGCCACGGTGATGCGGCCCGAGAAGCTCGCCAAGCTGGCCGCGCTCTATGCGCTCTGGAACCAGCCCGACTCGGCGGCCGAGATCCTGCTCGCCTTCCGCAAGGAGCTGGCGCCGCTGCTCGACGTCGATCGCGGCCTCGACCTGCTGGCGGCGCAGACGCAGGCGCGCAGCGCCGTCGAGACGCAGGGCAGGCCCGACGCGCCACCGCTCTCCTACCGGGAATACATGGCTGCGTTCGAGGCGGGCGATCCCGCCTTCTATCCGCCGCCCTGGTCGCCGGTCACGCTCGGCCGGAAGATCGCCGCCGTCGTGCGCGCCTGGCGCGATCCCAACAACGTGCTCTACCCGATCGAGAACGGCCCGCCGCGTCCGCGCCGCCCCGTGTGACCTGGCAGCAAGGATCTGACTTGCCTCCCCCATCACATGGGGGAGGTGGCCGCGAAGCGGCCGGAGGGGCCCCCCTTCGCCGCGCAAGGCGCGGCACTTCCCCCGCTTCGCGGGGGCAGACACGAGTCATAGGCTCTTTACCTCCCCCATCATATGGGGGAGGTGCCCCGTCATACGGGGCGGAGGGGGAGGGGGCGGGGCCTCACTCGAAGCGCCCGTCCATCTCCGGGCGATGCAGGGCCTCGAAGATCGTTTCGACGACGGAGTCGGTGCGCGACAGCGCATCGCCGTTCCAGAATCGCAGGACCCTGAAGCCGCAGGACCGGAGGAAGGCATCCCGTCGCGCATCGTAAGGCGCCTGTGCGACGTGCTGGCTGCCGTCGAGTTCCACCACCACCGCGGCCTCCAGGCAGACGAAATCGCAGATGTACCGGCCGACCGGCCGTTGCCGGCGGAACCTGAAGCCGCCGAGCTGGCGCCGCCGCAGCCGCTGCCACATCAGGCGCTCGGCTTCCGTCGCGTTGTTGCGGAGGTCGCGGGCACGGTCGTTCATCCGCTCATTCGACGACAACCATTCGGCGAAATTATGGTTGGAAAACAATCTTAGGTTGCTCACCCCCTCCCGGCCTCCCCCGGATGACGGGGGAGGAGAAAGACTCTTTACCTCCCCCTCATACGGGGGAGGGGAAAGACTCTTTAACCTCCCCCAACAGATGGGGGGGGT
>CAYRBQ010000403.1:0-4235 GCA_964422305.1 uncultured Reyranella sp.
GCGTGGTGCCGCAGCCTGACCGGCGAGACGCACAACTGGCCGCCCAAGATGTGAGCCGGCCGTGACCGCCTGCCTCCTGATCCTCGAAGGCCACATCGACCTGCCGGAGAACGCCGGCAGCGGCGGTTTCGACCATGCCGCCGTCCACGCCGCGACCGGCCACGTCTTCGTCGCCCACACCGCCAACGATGCCATCGATGTCTTCGACCGCGGGCGCTTCCTCTACTCGGTCCCCGGTCTGAAGGCCGTCGCGGGCGCGCTGGTCAGCGACGAGGCCGGGCTGATCTTCACCTCGAACCGCGGGGAGAACACGGTCGGCATCTTCCGACCCGGCCCGAACCCGGAGGTCGCCAAGGTCGGAGTGGGCCTCAAGCCGAACGGCCTCGCCTACGACCCCGCGCGCGGTCTCCTGCTGGCGGCCAATGTCGGCGATCCGGCAATCCCGCGCTCGTACACGCTCACCATGGTCGATGTCGGGGCGCGCGCCGTCGTGGCCTCGATCGAGGTGCCCGGCCGCACGCGCTGGACGGTGTTCGATCCCGACAGGGACCTCTTCTACGTCAACATCCTCGACCCGGCGGTGATCGTCGTCGTCGATGCCCGCAAGCCCACGGCGATCGCCCACATGATCGCGGTGCCGGCGGCGGGACCGCACGGCCTCGATCTCGATCGGGAGACGGGACGGCTGTTCTGCGCCTGCGACGCCGGCACCCTGGTCACGCTCGACGCCCGGTCCTGCAGGATCCTGAGCGAGCGGCCGCTGAGCGGCACGCCCGACGTGATCTTCTTCAACCGGCACCGCCGGCACCTCTATGTCGCCGTCGGCGATCCCGGCGTGATCGACGTCTTCGACACGAACGACATGACGAACCTGGGACGGATCGAGAGCGAACGCGGCGCCCATACGCTGGCCTTGCCGCCGTCGGGCGATCGTCTCTATGCCTTCCTGCCACGGACGCACCGCGCCGCGGCCTACCGGATCGCCTGAGGAAGCCATGCTCTTCCTGTCGCGCACCGAGATCTCGCGGCTGATGAGATACGACGACTATGTGGAGGCGGTCGAAGCGGGCTTCCGCGCCGCCGCGGCAGGCACCGCGCTGGCGCCGGCCGCCGCTGCATTCCACGTCTCCCGCGGCACCTATCACGCCAAGGCCGCGGCGCTGCTCACCGGCGATCCGCCGATGATGGCGATCAAGCTGAACGGCAACTACCCCGACAATCCCGGCGTCAGCCGGCTGCCGACGGTGCAGGGCGTCATCTATCTGGCCGACGCGGACAACGGCCGGCCGCTCGCGGTCATGGACTCGATCGAGGTCACGATCCAGCGCACCGCCGCCGCGACCACGCTCGCCGCGCGCCATCTCGCCCGCGCCGATTCGGCCGTCGCCACGATCTGCGGCGCGGGCGTGCAGGGCCGCGTACAGGCCCACGCCATCGCCGCCGCGCTGCCGCTGCGGCGGCTCCATGTCTGGGACATCCGGGCCGAAGCTGCGCACAAGCTTGCCGCCGAGCTCGGCCCGGCGCTCGCCGTCGAGGCCACCGCCTGCGACAGCCTCGCCGCCGTGCGCGACAGCGATGTCGTCGTCACCTGCACCTCCGCGCGCAAGGCCTTCCTTACACAGGACCTGGTGCGACCCGGCACCTTCATCGCCGCGGTCGGCGCCGACAATCCCGACAAGCTCGAGATCGAGCCGGCCCTCTATGCGCGGACCCTGGTCGTCGTCGATTCGCTCGAGCAGGCGGCCGAGATCGGGGACCTCCACCATGCGCTGGCCGCGCGCGCCGTCACCCGCGACCACATCCACGCGACGCTGGGCGACCTGGTCGCCGGCACCAGGCCCGGCCGTACCGATCCGCAGGCCGTCACTCTGTTCGACAGCACCGGCTTGGGCTTGCAGGACGTGGCCGCCGCGGCGGCGATCTACCGGCGCGCGCTCGCGACCGGCGCCGGCACCCGCCTCTCGCTCGGCTGAGGAACTCCCGGACGATGGCCGAGCTGACCCTTGTCGAGCTCTCGCTCTACGTCGCGGCGACCTTCGCCGCCTCGTTCGTCGCGGGCCTGGCGGGTTTTGCGTTCGGACTGGTGGCGGTGGCGATCTGGCTGCACATGCTGACGCCGCTGCAGGTCGCGACGCTGATCGTTGCCTATGGCCTGATCGTGCAGGGCCATGCCGTATGGAAGCTGCGCCACGCGCTGGACCTGCGGCGGCTGATGCCGCTGCTGATCGGCGGCCAGATCGGCATCCCGGTCGGCATCGAGCTGCTTCGGCTGGTGCCGGCCGGTCAGATGCGCGGCGTGATCGGCATCGTGCTGGTCGTCTTCAGCCTGCACGGCCTGCTGAAGCCGCGTGCCCGCCTCTCCAACGATGTCGGCGCCCTGGCCGAAGGAGGCGTCGGCGTCGTGAGCGGCATCGTCGGCGGCGCCAGCGGACTGGCCGGCATCGTGCCGACGATCTGGGCGGCCCTGCGCGGCTGGACCAAGGAACAGCAGCGTGCGGTGTTCCAGCCGGTCGCCGTCGCGATCTTCGCCGGCTCCGCGCTGTGGCTCGGCGGCACGGGCACCGTCGAGGCCGGCACGACGATGCTGTTCGCCGTCGGCCTGCCGGCGCTCCTGGCGGGGAGCTGGCTGGGCCTCAGGCTCTTCGGCCGGCTGGATGACTCCGGCTTCCGCCGGATCGTGCTCGCCCTGCTTCTCCTGGCCGGGATTTCCCTGATCGCACCACTCCTCCTGAAACCCTAATTGCATTGCTGCCGCGACAAGTGATCGTTAGGTTGCCCTCGGGTAGAATGGTCCGGACAGTCGGGAATCAGGCCGGGGGATTCATGGTTTGGGGTCGTCTTCTTCTTGTGGCGCTGGCCGTCGTCGGCACGGCCGTGGCCTGCAATTCGCACCCGACGAAGGTGCAGTCGACCGCCCTGATCAAGAAGGCCTACTGGGGCCTGCCGCAGACCGGGCCCGCCGCCGACGTCACCAGCCTGGTGACCTGCGCCGGCGGCTATCCCTGCGATGTGTTCGCCAACGGCCCGGCCTACAACGACAACCGCCTGGACCTGAACAAGAAGCTGACGGTGATCTGGACCTGCCAGCCGCAGAACTTCGTGCTGGCCGAGGTCGTGCCGCCGACCTTCAAGGTCCGCATGGCCTGCGTCGGCGGCACGCCGGCCATGCCGCGCCGCATCGACATCGTCGAGGCCTCGTGGGGCGGACCCTCCTCGACGGTCGACGTCACGCAACAGGTCCGCGACATCTGCGGCACCGGCGCGATGCGCTGCCAGGTCCCGGCGATGGCCTACATCTTCGGCATGCCCGACCGGCTCACCAAGACGCTGCGCATCCGCTACACCTGCAACGGCCAGACGACTCCGGCGCGGCAGGCGACGGAGAACAGCGTCGCCGACCTGCGCTGCGAGGTCCCGGCCGACCACGGCCACTATCACGGCGAGCCCGTCGGGCGCTGAACCCACGGCTAGCGGCTGGCGGGCAGGCCCTGCGGCGCCAAACTGCGCCGGCATTCGCCGTTCAGTAGCCCGCCGTAGTTGGAGCCGATCGGCGTCATGGACAGCGCGCCGTTGTTCCGGTTGTAGGTAAGTGCGAACTTCGGGAATCGGGCGCGGATCGACTGGAAGTTGATCGCGACGCTGGTCCCGTCCACCAGTTCGATGCCGTCCCACACCGCGGCGATGTTGCGGATATCGTCGAACATGATGTTGAAGGCGAGCGGCTTTCCTCCCTGGTCGGTGACCTTGCAGGCGAGCCAGCGCGTCTCGGCCTCGGCCGGCAGGGCGACGGCGACCAGCGAGGCCGCCATCGCGAGAAGCATCGCATGCCGCATCGGCAGGCCGTGACCTATTTCGGCGCCATGCGGATCGCGCCGTCGAGGCGGATCGTCTCGCCGTTCAGCATGTGATTCTCCACGATGCTCATGGCGAGCTGGGCGTATTCCTTGGGATCGCCGAGGCGCGAGGGGAACGGCACCTGCGCACCCAGACTCTTCTGCGCCTCCGGCGAGAGGCCCATCATCATCGGCGTGAGGAACAAACCGGGCGCGATGGTGCAGACGCGGATGCCCATGCTCGCGAGGTCGCGCGCGATGGGCAGCGTCATGCCGACCACGCCGCCCTTCGACGCCGAGTAGGCCGCCTGGCCGATCTGGCCGTCGAACGCCGCGACCGAGGCGGTGTTGATGATCACGCCGCGCTCGCCGTCGTCCATCGGCTCGGCCTGGCTCATCGCC
>CAYRBQ010000404.1:0-4223 GCA_964422305.1 uncultured Reyranella sp.
GGCACCCGCGCCGATGCCCTGGAGCAGCTCAAGGCTTCGCTCGGCGAGCGCGCCCACGTCGTCGTCGCCAGGATGGACGATCCGGCCGACATCGACCGCCTGGCCAAGGAGGCCGAGGCCGCGATGGGTGGCAAGCTCGACATCCTGGTGAACAACGCCGGCATCACGCGCGACAACATCTCGATGCGCATGAAGGACGAGGAGTGGGAAAAGGTGCTGCAGGTGAACCTCACCGGCACCTTCCGCCTCACGCGCGCGGCGATGCGCGGGATGATGAAGCGGCGCTTCGGCCGCGTCATCAACATCACCTCGATCGTCGGCGTCACCGGCAACCCCGGCCAGGCGAACTATGCCGCGGCCAAGGCCGGCCTGATCGGCATGTCGAAGTCGCTGGCGCAGGAGCTGGCGTCGCGCGGCATCACGGTGAACTGCATCGCGCCGGGCTTCATCGCCACGCCGATGACCGATGCGCTGACCGACGACCAGAAGAAGGCGATCCTCGGCCGCGTCCCGGCCGACCGGCTCGGCACCTCGGAGGAGATCGCGGCCGGCGCGGTCTATCTCGCCAGCGACGAGGCCGCCTATGTCACCGGCCAGACCCTCCACATCAACGGCGGGATGGCGATGATCTGAGGGCGGAGCCCCCAAGTGCCTGATTCTGTGGGCTTTTCGGTCCTAGCCAATGGCCGGGGAGCTATGTTAAGAGCCCGGAACTTCGCCAACCCCTCCGGCGAACCGGAATTTTCAGATAGACGGGAAGGACAAGAAAATGAGCGATGTTGCCGAGCGCGTTAAGAAGATCGTCGTCGAGCATCTCGGCGTCGAGGCGGCGCAGGTCAAGGAAGACGCCAAGTTCATCGACGATCTCGGCGCGGACAGCCTCGACACGGTCGAGCTGGTGATGGCGTTCGAGGAAGAGTTCGGCATCGAGATCCCCGACGACGCCGCCGAGAAGATCCAGACCGTCGGCGACGCGATCGGCTTCATCAAGAGCAACGCGAAGTCCTGATCTTCGCCGGTTCCTGCAACAAGGAAGGCGGAAGATGAGGCGAGTTGTCGTAACCGGAATGGGTATGGTGACGCCGTTGGGTGACGGCGTCGACACCAACTGGCGCCGGCTCATGGCGGCCGAGTCGGGGATCCGCGCGATCCAGGCCTTCGACACGTCCGATCTCGCGACCAAGATCGCGGGCGAGGTGCCGGCCGGCGACATCGCCAACGGTCACTTCAACGCCGACACCTACATGGCGCCGAAGGACCAGCGGAAGGTCGACAAGTTCATCGTTTTCGGCATGGCCGCGGCCAAGCAGGCGGTCGAGGATTCCGGCTGGAAGCCGACCGACGACGAAGGCCTCAACCGCACCGGCGTCATGATCGGCTCCGGCATCGGCGGCCTGCAGACGATCTACGAGACGTCGCTGGTGCTGAAGGAGCGCGGCCCGCGCCGCGTCAGTCCGTTCTTCATTCCGTCGGCGCTGATCAACCTGGTCTCGGGCCAGGTTTCGATCGAGTTCGGCTTCCGTGGCCCCAACCATTCCGTCGTCACCGCCTGCGCCACCGGCGCCCATGCGATCGGAGATGCCGCGCGGCTGATCCAGCTCGACGATGCCGACGTCATGGTGGCGGGCGGCGCCGAGGCCGCGATCTGCCGCATCGGCATCGCGGGCTTCAACGCCTGCAAGGCGCTTTCGACCGATTTCAACGACACGCCGACCCAGGCCTCGCGGCCGTGGGACAGGAAGCGTGACGGCTTCGTGATGGGCGAGGGTGCCGGCGTCCTCGTGCTCGAGGAGTACGAGCACGCCAGGAAGCGCGGCGCCAAGATCTACGCCGAGATCAAGGGCTACGGCCTGTCGGGCGACGCCTATCACATCACCGCGCCGTCCGAGGACGGCGACGGCGCGCAGCGCGCCATGAAGGCCGCGCTGAAGCGGGCCGGCATCGGCACCGACGCGATCGACTACGTGAACGCCCACGGCACCTCGACCATGGCCGATGTGATCGAGCTCGGCGCCGTGAAGAAGACCTTCGGCACCGACGCCTACAAGCTCTCCATGTCGTCGACCAAGTCGGCGACCGGCCATCTGCTGGGCGCCGCCGGCGCCATCGAGGCGATCTACGCGATCAAGTCGGTGACCGAGCAGGCCGTCCCGCCGACGCTCAACCTCGACGATCCGGACGAAGGCTGCGACATCGATCTGGTGCCCAAGCAGGCCAAGCAGCGCAAGGTGCGCTACGCGCTCAGCAACTCGTTCGGCTTCGGCGGCACCAACGCGTCCCTGATCGTCGGCCCCGTCTGACCACCAGGAGCTGAGTCATGCTCAGCTACTTCCGTTGGGTTCTGTTCTTCATCGCGCTGTTCGCCACCTTGATGGGCGGGACGCTCTACGTCGGTCATGCGCTCATGGTCGCCCAGGGTCCGCTCGACAAGACCAAGAACATCGTGATCCCGCGCGGAGCCGGACCGACCACCATGTCGAAGCTGCTGCAGGACGAGGGCGCGATCGCCCATCCCCGGCTGTTCCGCGTGGCCCTGATGATCGATCCGTCGCCCAAGCCGATCAAGGCGGGTGAGTACGAGATCCCGGCGCGCATCTCCATGCTGGCGCTGGTCGACCTGCTGCAGTCGGGCAAGGTCGTGCAGCGCCGGCTCACGGTTCCCGAGGGCACCACGACCTTCGAGGTGATCGAGATGGTGCGCAAGACCGAGGCGCTCACCGGCGAGATCACGCTCGATCTCAAGGAAGGCGATCTCCTGCCGGAAACCTACTTCTACTCGCGCGACGACACCCGTGACGGGCTGCTGATGCGGATGAAGGAGGCGATGGACAAGACGCTAGATGAGGCCTGGCGCAAGCGCGCCGCCGGCCTGCCGCTACCCAACAAGCAGGCGGCGCTCACGCTCGCCTCGATCATCGAGAAGGAGACCGCGGTTCCGGCCGAACGGAGCCGCGTGGCCGCGGTGTTCATCAACCGCCTGCGACGCCGGATGAAGCTTGAGAGCGATCCCACGACGATCTACGGGCTGACGCTGGGCAAGGTCGCCTTCGGCCGCGAGCTGACCCGCGCCGACCTGCAGTCGAACACGCCCTACAACACTTATGTGATCCCCGGCCTGCCGCGCGGGCCGATCTGCAATCCCGGTCGCGCCTCGATCGTGGCCGCGCTCAACCCGGCGCGAGACCGCGCGCTCTACTTCGTCGCCGACGGCACGGGAGGGCATGCCTTCTCCAACACGCTGCCCGAGCACAATCGCAACGTCGAGCGCTGGCGGCAGATCCAGCGCGAGCGTGCCGAAGCGCAGTCGCAGCAGACGCCATTATCGCAGACGCCGGCACCACAGGCGCCGCCCGTGCGGCAGTAGCCGATGCCGGCGCTCGTCCTGGCGCTGGTCATCGTCGCGGGCTTCGCGCTCGTCGTCGCCTGGCTGCTGCGGGCCAATCCCTCGTCGCTGGCGCGCATCGCGCGCATCCTCCTGGTCGTGGTGGGCGGCATCGGCGTCGGCGCGATGCTGATCTTCGGCCTGCGCTTTCTTCCCGGGCTGCTGCCGGAGCTGTTCGGCTTGGCCGGCATCATCATCACTGCCCTGATCGCTCGCGCCGCCCGCCATCGTCCCTCCGGCGGCTTCAGCTCGCCCGGCTCCGGCCAGCGTACCGAGGTGCGCACCGCGTTCCTGCAGGCATGGATCGATCACGGCAGCGGCGATGTCGGTGGCACCGTGCTCGCAGGCCGGTTCGCCGGCCGCGCGCTCGACGCGCTGGGCGATGCCGATCTGCTCGCCCTGCACGGCGAGTGCATGGCTGATGCCGATTCGCTTCGCGTGCTCGAGGCCTATCTCGATCGCCGGTTGGGGGCGGGCTGGCGCACGGCGCAACAGTCGCAATCCCAGAGCGTGCCGCCGCGCGGGCCGCGCACCGACATGACGCACGAAGAGGCGCTGGCGGTCCTGGGGCTCGCCGAAGGCGCCACGGCGGACGAGATCCGCGCCGCCCATCGGCGACTGATCCAGCGCATGCACCCCGACGTCGGGGGCACCGCCGATCTCGCCGCGCGGATCAACCGTGCCAAGGACGTGCTGCTCGGTGGTTGATCTTGCAGGGGCCGCGTCGGCATGGCATCTAGCCCGGCCCTCGGTTTGTCACCCGACATTCCTGTCAAAGCCTTGATTTTTCTCTACAATCTACCCGTTGAACGAGGTCGATGAGCATGGCGCAGCGTGTCCG
>CAYRBQ010000405.1:0-4216 GCA_964422305.1 uncultured Reyranella sp.
CACACCATAAGGACGACGACGGAGATCAGCGACGAGAAGTGAAATCCATAGCGGATGAGCAGCTGGCTCATCGTCATATCGACCTCGGGGTCGACTGCGCGCAGCCCGTACTTGCGCGAGTCGATCTCGGTCATCACCAGCAGGCCGAAGTAGTAGAGGCAGGTGGGAATGAGCGCCATGCGCACGATGTCGAGGTACGACATCTTGAGATATTCGGCGATCAGGAAGGCCGCGGCGCCCAGCACCGGAGGCGACAGGATCGCGCCAAGGCCGCCCGCTGCGAGCAGGCCACCGGCAGCGGTCTTGCCGTAGCCTGCCTCCTTCATGATCGGCCATGCCACCTAGCCGATCTTTACCGTCGTGGCGACGCCCGAGCCCGAAGGTCCGCCCAGCAGGAACGACGACAGGACGACGGCGCGGCCGGCGGCATTGGGCTGTCCCTTCATCGCGCGCAGCGAGAAGTCGATGAAGAAGCGGCCAGCGCCCGAGGCCTGAAGGATGGCGCCGAAGATCGTGAACAGGACAATCAGCGTCGCCGAGACGTCGATCGCCGAACCGAAGATGCCGTTCAGGGTCATGTACTCTTCCGCGATCATGTCGGACAGCGGATAGCCCTTGTGGGTCCAGGGTGCCGGCAGGTAGTTGCCCCACAGCGCATAGGCGAAGAAGACCATCGACAGGATCGGCATGATCCAGCCGGTCGCGCGCCGTGTCGTTTCCAGCACCAGCAGGATCAGGATACCGCCGACGATCAGGTCCATCATCGTCGGGGAAACGTAGCGGTCGAGGAAGTCGTCGGACGCCGAGAGGTCGGTCCAGGTCCCGCCCGTCATCATGTACCAGATGGCGCCGATCGTAAGGAGCGCGCCGGCGACGTCCCAAGGCGCGATGCGGTTCCGCCAGCTCTTCACGGCGGGGAATAGCAGGAACACGAGGGAGAGCGCGAAGGCGACGTGGATCTCGCGCAACGACTGCGTGTCGACCGTCGAAGCGGCGGCGTAGAGGTGGAAGATCGTCATCAGGAAGGCGATCAGGGTGAGGAACTTGCCCCACCAGCCGGCGAACTTGTGGACGCCGCCTTCCTCCTGCTCGATCAGCTCCTCGACCTTGCGTCGTTCCTCGTCGCTCAACAGCTCGGCCTGGACCGTCATCGTGCATCCCACCCCAAATGGAAACGGGGCCCCGCATCCGGGGCCCCGCCAGTCTTCTTGTTCGTTACGACAGCTTGATGCCCTTCTCGGCGAAGAACTTCACGGCGCCGGGATGGAAAGGAACCGACGAGTTGGCCTGCTTCTGGTTCTCCGACAGCATGTCGGCCGACGCCTTGTGCGTGGCGACGAGGTCCGCGTGGTTCTCCCACAGCGTCTTGATGATGGCGTAGGCCTGATCGTCCTTCATCGTGGCGGGCACGACGAGGATGTTCCAGATCGCGATGACCGGCACGGCCGCGTCCTGATTCGGATAGGCCTTGGCCTTGATCTCGCTCGCCGCAAAGACCGGACCGTACTTCTTGTTGAGCGCCGGCACGAGCTCCGCGGTCGGGACCAGCTTGATTTTGATGCCCTGGGTGGCCGCGAGATCGGTGATCGCCGCGACCGGCGGACCGCCGTTGAAGAAGTAGCCGTCGAGCTTGCCGTCCTTCATGGCGTTGGTGCTCTCGGCAGGCGACAGGCGCTCGCGCTTGATGTCGGTGAGTTTCAGGCCAAGCTCGTCGATGATGCGCAATGCCATCACCTCGGAGCCGCTCACCGGCGCGCTGGTCGAGATGCGCTTGCCCTTGATGTCGGAGAGCTTGTTGATGCCCGTGCCTTCCATGGTCACGAAGTGCACGAGGTTCGGGTAGACGACCGCAAGCGTGCGCGACTCGACCGGCTTGTCCTTGAACTTGTCGAGGCCCTTGATGGCGTCATAGGCCGTGTCGCACTGCGTCAGCGCCATGCCGGCCTTGCCGTCACGGATCATGTGCATGTTCGCGACCGATCCCGCCGTCGCCTCGGCCGTGACCGCGTAGCCCGGAAGCTTCTTGGTCAGGATGTTCGCCATGGCGCCACCCAGCGGATAGTAGACGGCACCGGTCGTGCCCGTGGCGATCGAGAACTGGTTCTGGGCGAGGGCCGGCAGCGACCAGCCGCCCAGGCCGAGAGCTCCGGCTGCCGAGCCCGCAGCGATGAATTGACGTCGATTCAAAGTAGGCCTCCGTTTGGCTTCCATCCCCGATAAGGCGCGGAACAAACCACGACTGTCCAAACGAGGCAACACGCACAAAATGGCCGGCTTCCGGACCTTTGCTCCGCTGAACGGAACCGGGTTGGGGCCGGCTGGCTCACTGCGCCATCCCCTTCAACTATCACAACGGAGCTGTAAGATCGGAACGCGGATCACAATCTCACCTTGGTACATATCCTGCTAACCATCGCGGCCGGCGGCTGCATCTACTTGGCGCTCCGCGAAGTGCGCCGCCGCTACATTTCCCAGTGGCGGCTGTTCGCCCATGCCTCGCTGGCCCTGTTCATCGCCCTGGAAATGTCGCTGATCCGGATCGGTGCCCGCAATCCGCCGTGGACCCTGGGGGCCGCTTTCCTGGCCGGACTGGCCGTCGGCGCTGCGCGGGGCTTCATGATCGACATCCAGCACGACATGTACCGGCTTCGCGTGAACGTCTCTCAGGCGGCGAAGCTCGTGCTGCTCGGGGTCGCGATCGTCGCAGGCGCCGCTGCCGCGGTCGAGATCGCCGGCGCCTTCGCCAGCCCGGCCTTCGAAACGGCGCGCTATTGGGCAGCGCTCGTCGGCAATGCCTGTGCCGGCGCCATGCTGGCGCGCTCCGCAGTCCTGACGATCAGACTCCATCGGCGCGTCTAGAGTCTTTTCGATCCGGCTGGAATCAGCTGGATCGAAAAGCCGGCGGACAATGCATCGCGAATGACGCCGCGGACGCCCGTCAGTCCTGTCTCAGTCTCACGGATCGCACAAGGAACTCGCTGCCCTGATCCTCATGGCGATTGCGCAGGATCAGCAGCGCCGGATCGTCGGCACTCCGCAGCGTGATCGGAATGGCCCCCAGCCGGGCGTCGAACACCCGCTCCTCGTCCGAGTAGTGGTTACCCGCGGCATCGGCCAGGCCGATGCCGACGGTACCGCTCTGGACTTCCAGGAGCAGGTCGACACGCCACGGGCCTGTCATGCCGGCCATGTGGGGGCGCAGGTCGAAACGACAGACGGGACGGAATGCCCCCGGACTGCCCCGGAAGAGCGAACCGTCGCGCACGCCGCCTTCCATGATCACGGGTCCGACCTCCGCGAACTTCGTCGCGTCGGTTTCGCGGCCCATGCCCTCGTAGACGAAATCGATCCAGCGGAAGCTGCCCCAGGAGAGCTCCATGTCGAGGACCGTGCGCAGCTTCGCCGGGCGCAGGCGATACCTGATCTTCTCGGCGTCGTGCCATTCGGCCCAGGGCGTCCGGTCGCCGTCGGTGCGGGTTCCCCAGGTGTCCGCCGGCATGGAACCTTCGCGAAGCCACCGTTCGCGCGGATACACCAGCTCGATCCAGCGACTGCCGACCTTGAGGTGTTTCAGTACCTCCACCGCTTCCCGACGCGCGATGTCGAAAGGAACGTGATGGATCGAGCCGATCACCATAACGGCGTCGAACTCGCCCAGCGCACTGAACGAGAGATCGTCGCCGATCTGATGCGTCGCGACGTCGAGACCCTTCAAGCTCGCCGCGCGCCGGATGGCAGCGAGATTGCTCGGCACAATATCCGCGAACGTCCACCGCGCCCCATGGCCGGCATAGTGCATGCCATCGAAACCGAGCCCACCGCCCAGTTCGAGGACACGCTTGCCGGCGAGCTGATCGCGATACAGGGAATAGAGGCTCCCTACGACGCTGGCCTCCCGCTTTGCCGCCATCCCCGACCAGTAGGCAAGGAATTGCTCGTCGGGCAGGTCCTGGAGACTGTCGCCGAACACCCGGCCTTCAGCGCCCGACGGCACCTCTCGCCACTTCTCGCGGTATTTCTCGAGTGCTTGCATGATCGCCAGGCGCTTTCGGCAATGGAGGTTCGCCAGCTAGTAGCAGGACGGCAGATCGCTCACCAGCCGCGTCGTGGCATCGGTCGGAAGACCGGTGCGGCCGCAGGTCAGGGGTGCCCGCTCTCCCACATGCCCCGCTCGGCCGAGCGCCGGGCGACCAGGCCGGGCAGCTTGCGCGCGCCG
>CAYRBQ010000406.1:0-4211 GCA_964422305.1 uncultured Reyranella sp.
TGCCGAGCAGGTCGTGCCGCTGGTCGGCGCGATGGTGAAGAAGCGCGATAACGACTGCTCGGCCTTCGTGATCGCCTGCTACTCCGATCCCGGCCTGCATGCCGCTCGCGAGCTCACGACCAAGCCGGTCCTCGGCATCGCCGAGTGCGGCATCCTCACCGCGCTCACCTTGGGCCAGCGCTTCGGCGTCATCTCCATCCTGCGCAAGTCGATCCCGCGCCACCTGCGCTATGTCGGACAGATGGGCCTGACCGACCGCATGGCGGGCGATCGCGCGATCGGGCTCGGCGTCGTCGAGCTCTCCGACGAGGCGCGCACCTTCAGCCGCATGGCCGAGGTCGCGGCCGAGCTGCGCGACGAGGACGGCGCCGACGTGCTGGTCATGGGCTGCGCCGGCATGGCGCGCTACCGCGACCGCCTGCAGCGCCATGTCGGCCTGCCGGTGGTCGAGCCGAGCCAAGCGGCCGTGTCGATGGCGATCGGCCGCTCGCGGCTCGCCTGGAGCTGACTACTCGGCCGCCTTGGCCTTCACGACCGGCGCCGCCGGGAACTCCATGCGGTCGTCGGTGCGGCAGTAGCGGTCGGCGAACATGCGGCCCACCGGGTGGTACCTGTCCATGTGGACGCGCATCGCCTTGGGGTCCCACAGCTCGTCGCGGATGTGAAAGCGCAGGCCCTCGCCGATCACGAGCTGGCGGTCGTCCTTCACGTTGATGACCTGCCAGATCTTGCATTCCATGGCCCACGGCGCATCGGCCAGCCGCGGCACCTTAATGTCGATCGAGGGCGCGAGCTTGAGGCCGAGATAGTCGGGCTCGCCGACGTTCGGCGGAAAGTCGCCGCTCGACTCGTGCATCGCCCGCGCCAGCGGCTCGTCGGTCAGGTTGACCACGAACTGGCCGCTGCGCTCGATGTTGGTCCAGGTGTCCTTGATCCGCCCGTCCGGCCGCTTGTTGATGGCGAACATGCAGAGCGGCGGGTCCTCGGCGAAGACGTTGAAGAAGCTGAAGGGGGCCGCGTTGACGATCCCGGTCGGCCCCACCGTCGTCACCCAGGCGATCGGGCGCGGCAGCACGAAGGCGGTCAGGATCTTGTAGCGGTCGTGATGGCTGACGTCGTCGACGGCGTACTGCATGTCAGTTGCTCGGCTCCACTTTGACGCCGGCGCGCTCGGAGATCAGCTTGTAGTGCTCCGGCCGGCGATGCTTGGCGAAGTTGAAGGTGGTGTTGCGGATGTACTCGCCCAGCGCCAGGTCGCAGTCGTAGGAGATGACCTCGTCCTCCTCGGTGGTGCCCTTGGCCACGACCTCGCCGGTCGGCGCCACGATCACCGAGCCGCCGTGCAGCCAGAAGCCGTCTTCCTTGCCCGCCTTGGCCGTCGCCACGACCCAGATGCCGTTCTGGTAGGCCGCGGCCTGCAGCGAGAGCATGTGGTGGAAGACGCGGAGATAGGGCGGCTCGTGCGGCGCGTAGACGTTGTCGGAGGGCGTGTTGTAGCCCAGCACGACCATCTCGGCGCCCTTCAGTCCCATGACGCGGAAGGTCTCGGGCCAGCGCCGGTCGTTGCAGATGCACTGGCCGACGATCACGTTCTCCTTGAACATCCTCCAGACGTTGAAGCCGAGATCGCCGACCTCGAAGTACTTCTTCTCGAGATGCTGGTACGGCACGTTGGGCCGATGGTCGTCGTGGCCCGGCAGGTGGACCTTGCGGTACTTGCCGACGAGGCGGCCGTCCGGCCCCACCAGGATCGAGGTGTTGAAGTGGTGCGGCTTGCCGCCCTCCTCGGTGCGCTCGGCATAGCCCAGGTAGAAGCCGATGCCCTTGGAGCGCGCCAGCTCGAACAACGGCGCCGTCTCGGGGCTCGGCATCTGGTTCTCGAAGTACTTCTCGACCTCGTTCGGATCCTCCATCCAGTAGCGCGGGAAGAAGGTCGTGAGCGCGAGCTCGGGGAACACCACGAACTTGGAGCCGCGGCTGTCGGCCTCCTTCAGCATCTCGACCATGCGCTTGACCACGCTGGCGCGGCTGTCGGCGCGATGGATGGGCCCGAGCTGGGCGGACGACACTTTCAGGCGGCGGGACACTTGTCTCTCTCCTCTCAGAACAACGGCTTGAGGCCGAAGCGGGTCATCGACTGCAGCTCGGGCGCGGTCTGGCCGAGCGGTTTGGCGGAATCGGGCGAGGCGCAGGGCAGGAACTGGCCCGAGCCGCGTTCGGCGTTGAGCTTGCCGTCCTCGACCACGACCCGGCCGCGGCTCACGACGGTGATCGGCCAGCCCTTGATCTGCTTCCCCTCGTAAGGCGTGTAGCCGACATTGTCGTGCAGGTCCTTCCAGCGGATCGTCACGTCCTTGTCGGCGTCCCAGATCGCGAGGTCGGCGTCGGAGCCGACGGCGATCGTGCCCTTCTTCGGATAGAGACCGTAGAGCTTGGCGTGGTTGGCCGAAGTCAGCGCCACGAACTGCTGCAGGGTGATGCGGCCCTTCTGGACGCCCTCGGAGAACAGCATCGGCAGGCGGATCTCCAGCCCCGGCACGCCGTTGGCCATCTCCTTGAAGGTCGTCTTGTCGCCCTTCGGGATCTTGCCCTTCTCGTTGAACTGATAGGGCGCATGGTCCGACGAGAAGGTCTGGAGCGTGCCGTCCTTCAGCGCGGCCCACACCGCCTCCTGCGCTTCGGAGTCGCGCGGCGGCGGGCTGCAGCACCACATGGCGCCCTCGACGCCGGGCTTGTCCATGTCGTCGGCGGTGAGCGCGATGTACTGCGGGCAGGTCTCGCCGAAGATCTTGAGGCCCTTCTTCTGCGCCTGGCGCAGCGTCTCCAGCGCCTCGACCTCCGACATGTGCACCAGCAGGAGCGGCGCATCGACCAGCCGCGACAGCGAGATCGCGCGGTTGGTGGCTTCCGCCTCGGCGATGCGGGCATGGGCGATGGCGTGGAACTTCGGCGCGCCGTGGCCCTGGTCGACCAGGTGATGCGCCAGCCACTGGATCATGTCGTGGTTCTCGGCGTGCACCATGACCAGCGCGCCGTCGCGCCGCGCCAAGGCCAGGATGTCGAGCATCTGGTAGTCGCTGACCTTCATGGCGTCGTAGGTCATGTAGATCTTGAACGAGGTGTAGCCGTCCTTGATCAGCGCCGGCAGCTCCTGGCCCAGCGCCTGCGGCGTCGGATCGGTGACGATCAGGTGGAAGGCGTAGTCGATCACCGCCTTGGGCGTCGCCGCCTCGTGATAATCCTTCACCACCTGGCGCAGCGACATGCCACGATGCTGGGCGGCGAACGGGATGACCGTCGTGGTGCCGCCGAACGCGGCCGACACCGTGCCCGTATAGAAGTCGTCGGCGCACATGATGCCGAAGCCCGACTTCTGCTCGATGTGGCAGTGGCTGTCGATACCGCCCGGCAGCGCGAACTTGCCGCCGGCATCGATCTCGCGCGTGCCCTTTCCCTTGATCTCCGGCCCGATCTCGGCCACCTGGCCGCCCTTCACGGCGATGTCGCCCTCGGTCTGGCGTTCGGCGGTGACGATCTTGGCGTTGCGAACAACGAGGTCGAACTCGGCCATCCCCTACTCCGCCGCCTTCGCGAAACGGCCGGCGGCCGCGAGCCGCCGCTCCAGCCGCGCGATCAGCCCGTCGAGCTCGGTCTTGTCTGCCGCTGTCAGCGACGAGCCCGGCGCGCGCTGCTTGGGGCTCTTGATAGCGCCGCGGCGGAACAGCACTTCCTTGCGCAGCGCGAGGCCCACCGCCGGCTGCACCTCGTGGCGCACCAGCGGCAGGTAGATGTCGAACAGGTCCTCCGCTTCTTCTGCGCGGCCCTTGGCGAAGAGCTCGTAGACTTCGGTCAGCATCTCGGGCCAGGCGAAGCCGGTCATGGCGCCGTCGGCGCCGCGCCGCATCTCCTGCGGATAGTAGATGCCGCCGTTGCCGACCAGGATCGACACGCGCCGGCGGCCGGGCTTCTTCTCGCCCTCGCGGATGCGCGTCAGCTTGGCGAGGCCTGGTGCATCCTCGTGCTTCAGCATGACGAGCTGCTTGAAGTCGTCGACCATGCGCTCGAAGACGCTGGGCGAGAGATAGACGCCGGTGGTCTGCGGATAGTCCTGGTAGACCAGTGGAATGTCCGGGCCGAGCGCGCTGCAGACCTGCGCATAGTAGTTGTAGACGCCGTCGTCGCCCTTGAGGCCGGGCGGTGGTGCCACCATG
>CAYRBQ010000407.1:0-4185 GCA_964422305.1 uncultured Reyranella sp.
ACTGCGACAACTGCTACAAAGCGGTACGTCGCGGTGTAGCACCCGAAAATCAAAATGACCGCGCATTTGCTGCATCGAAGCCCCGTCGCACCCGCGTCGGGAAGGCGGTGCGCCTGTAGCGCGGCTTCAGCGGTGACGCTGCTGGCGGTAGTGATCGGCCAGCGCGTCGCGGCCGAAATCGGTGGCGAGGTCGCGCCACACCGTATGGATGTGGTTGGCGCCGTTCTGGGTGTTGTCGTGCTCGATCACGGTGGCGGGGCCGTGGACGCGGAAATAGTGGGCCTCGCCCGGCGTCAGCGAGCCCGCCCAGGCGAAGCGGAAGGCGGCGATGCCCTGGTCCATCACGCGCCGCTTCTGGGCGGCGACGAGATCGGGCGCCAGGGTGCCGAGGAAGCGGTCCATCAGGGCCTCGACGAGGTTCCGCTGCTCGCCGGTCATCTCGCCCAGCGGCAGCCCGCGCGGGCTGCCGAGATCCTGCTCGCGTTGCGGGCTCGCCACGATCTCGCCGAACGAGCGGTTGGCGATGATCGCGGCCTGCCGCTGCGGTGCGGTGAGGCCGGCCATGATCCGGCGGGCGAGATCCTCGGAGGCGCCGAGCAGGCGGAAGCCCCGGTTCGGCCCCTCGCGCACCGTCGCGGAATGGGCGCCGGCGAAGAACGGCGTCACCGCGACATGGCCGGCGGCGGGCAGCGCGACATTGAGCGACAGGTGATGGCCCTCGAAGCGCCAGCCCCACGGGAAGGTGCCGGGGCGGCCGAACACCGAGACGTAGTAGCGGTCGGGATCGCGCCAGCTTCCCTGTTGCTCGCGCAGCACACCCTCGAGCAGCCGCACGCCGGCGAGGAGTTGCAGGCCGCGCTCGTTCAGCACCGAGGCGAAGAGCGCGCGCGCCGCGTCGGACTGGTTGGCCCGCATCTCGCCCAGGCTGAGGCCCGGCCGCGAGCGCGGGATGTAGTGCCAGTCGAGGCGGTTGGCCGCGTCGAAGGCGATCAGCACCTTCTGCCGCTGGCCGTCGTCGAGAAGGCCGAGGAAGCGGTTCGTGGCGTCGGCGATGCGCTGCGCGGCATCGACCGTCTGGGCACTGGCGGCGCCGAAGGGGAGGAGCGTGGCCGCCGCGAGCACGGCCCGCCGGGAAGGCGGGCCGTGATGGTGATGGTGATCGTGGTCGTGCGGATGCCAGCCGTCGTGCGGCATGGCCGCTCCGTCAGGTCGAAGTCTTGGGGTACTTCATCGTGCAGCCGTAGGCGCGGGTCGAGGCCTCGCTCACCGGCTTGCCGGCCAGCACCTCGTCGAGCGCGACGCGGACATACTGCTTGGCCTTCGGCACGTCGGCGACGCTCGACGAGGGGATCGAGTCGATGCCGCCCTTGTAGACCAGCGTGCCCTTGGCATCGACGATGTACATGTGCGGCGTGACGGTAGCGCCGTAGGCGCGCGCGATCTTGCTCTGCGGGTCGATCAGCACGGCGGCCGGCGCGGCGTCGCGGCTCCTGGTGAGCTCGTTGGCCTGGGCCGGCGTCACCGAGCCTTGCTCGCCGGCGGCGTTGGAGGCGAGCGTCAGCCACACCACGCCCTTGGCGGCGGCCTCGCGCTGCTGCTCCTGCATGTTCTTCGAGCCGTAGTGCTTGCGCACGTACGGGCAGTCGTGATTCGTCGTCTCGAGGACCACGACCTTGCCCTTGAGGTCGGCGAGCGACCAGGTCTTGCCGTTGGAGTCCGTGCCGGTGAACAGCGGCGCGGGCTTGCCCACCTCGGGGCCGGCCGTGGCGAAGGCGGCGGCGGGGGCGAGGGCCACCGCGGTGGCGCCCAGGATCACGGAACGACGGGCGGCGAGAGGGGGAACGACGATCTTCGACATACGACCTCCTAACGTTTGGCTTGCTGGATTGACGACAACTCCGACAGAACGAGCGACTCGGTGAGGACCTGGGGCAGGACCTTCGGCTTGGCCGCGCCCGGTGCCCAGAAGAGATAGAGCGGGACGCCGGCGCGCCCGAGTTCCTTGAGGATCGACGTGATCTCGTCGTCGCGGTTGGTCCAGTCGCCCTTGAGCTTGACGACGCCGGCCTGCTCGAACGCCTTCCTCGCGGCCGGCGTCTCGAGCGCGATGCGCTCGTTGACCAGGCAGGTGATGCACCAGGCGGCGGTGAAGTCCACGAACACCGGCTTGCCGGCGGCCACGGCCTCGTCCATGCGGGCGCGCGAGAAGCGTTCCCATCCTTCGAAGCTGACGCCGGCATTCTGGCCGCCGGATGCCGACGCCGCCGTGGCCGGGCCGTCCTGGAGCTTGATCGCGACGGCAAGGGCCAGCAGCACGGCGACGGCCGCCACGCCGCGGCGGATCCACGTGCCGGCCGGCGCCGGCGAGCCCGCGCGCAGCAGCCAGATCGCGAAGGCGATCAGCACCATGCCGCCCAGCGCGTAGAGCACGCCATCGGCGCCGGTCTGCTGGGTCAGCACCCAAATCATCCACACCGCCGAGGCGTACATTGGAAAGGCGAGGAGTTGGCGAAGCCGGTCCATCCACGGGCCGGGCCGCGGCATCAGCCGCTGCAGGGCCGGCGTCATGGTGAGTGCGAGGTAGGGCAGGGCCAGGCCGAGGCCCATCGCCAGCAGCACCGCGATCGTTGCCGGCGCGGGCTGGCTGAGCGCAAAGCCCAACGCCGCCGCCATGAAGGGCGCGGTGCAGGGCGTGGCGACGATGACCGCCAGCACGCCGGTGAAGAAGGCGCCCGTCGTGCCGCCGCGCGACACGAGGCCCTGGCCGACGCCGGCCAGGCGGTTGCCGATCTCGAACGCGCCCGAGAGGTTGAGGCCGATCACGAAGAAGAGATAGGCGATCAGGAGCGAGAAGACGGGCGACTGGAACTGGAAGCCCCAGCTCACGTCGCCCGCCGCCCGCCGGAGGGCGATCACGATCGCGGCCATGGCGGCGAAGGAGACCAGGACGCCCGCGGTATAGGCGAGCCCGTCGCGGCGCATCTCGGCGCGGTCGTGGCCCGCCAGACGTGCGAAGGCGGCGGCCTTCATGGCGAGCACGGGGAACACGCAGGGCATCAGGTTCAGGATCAGGCCGCCCAGCAGCGCGAACAGCAGCGCTTGCACGAGCGAAAGATCCTCGACGCCGGTCGCGCCGGCGAGCGACGTCGCTGCGGTCGTGGGCACGAAGGCCGGATCGAGCTTGGCCGAGACGTCGAAGGCCTGCTTCACCAGGCCATCGGCCGTCTTCTCGGTGAGCACCAGCGTGCCCGTCAGGGTCGCAGGCATGGCGGCCTTGGCGTCGCCGCGCTTCAGCGGGATGCGGATGCCGTTCGCGTCGATCGCGGCGCTCTGCTTCGCCATGGTCGCGACCGGGCCCCACTCGGCCGGGAAGAAATAGACGTTGGAGATTGTGCCGGGCTTCAGACCCTTGACCTCGACGACCAGGGTAGGATCGCCCGCCTTGGAGACGCCGTAGCGCGCGGGCCACGGGCTCTCGATCGGCACGGCACGCCGCGCCCGGTCGAACAGCGCGCGCGTCGTGGGAGGCGCCGGCGTGGCGGCCGCCCCCGACGTCAAGGTCAGTTCGAACTTGCCCTCCTCGGGAATGCAGACGTCCTCGCAGACCAGCCAATTGGCTTCGGCAGCGAGCTTCAGCGGACCCGCGAGATCGGCCGGCGGCGTGATGCGCACCAGCAGCATCGCCTCGTCCTTGAAGCCGTAGTTGGTGACACCGCCGATATCGAACAGCGTCGGCGCTGGCCAGACGATGGGATCGGCCTTGGCGCCCGACGGCAGGGTCCACGAAATCTCGGTCGGCAGGCCCGACTCGCCCGGGTTCTTCCAGTAAGTGTGCCACTTCGGCCGGATGGTCTGGCGCAGCCCGACCCAGAAGGGCTCGCCGGGCTTCACGACGGCGACGTCGGCCACAAGCTCGGCCCGTACATTGTCGGTCTGCACAACCGTCTGCGCGAGCAGGGGGCTCGCGAGAAACAACGTCAGGAAAAGGGCCAAGAGGCGCGCCATCGGGACTATTAAGTGACCTCGCGCCATGGCGCTTGCAAGGCAATCCGGTTCAACGCGCCGTGATAACCTGCCGATATGCTAAGGTCTTGGTCCTGTTGGAGAAATGATGTTGCGTCTGGATGACCGGCGCCTGCTCGGCGCGCTCGACGACCTGGCCGCCATCGGGGCCATCGAGGGCGG